>NZ_CP127166.1:0-40000 GCF_030264275.1 Marivivens sp. LCG002
GGTCTCATCCTCGCCAAACCGATCAACATCAAAGAACTGATGGCCTATCTCTCCAAAGCCTTTGCCTAGCACTCGGCATCAATCGATTTTCACGTCTTTAATCGATTTACTTGCCCCTTTTCAGATGCTTTTCCCAAAGCTATGCATTCGGTATACCATCCAGAGATCAGGAGATCCCGCCATGAACCCGCTAAAGCAACGCCTCGCCAAAGGTGAACTCATCACCGCCGCTTGGGCAGAAATGGGGAGCGCGGACAGCGCCGAGCTGATGGTCTATGCAGGCTTTGATACCATCGTGATCGATGGTGAACACGGCATCGGCTATCTTGATCAATGGATGCACATGGCCCGCGCGGTCGAAGCCGCTGGCGGCAATCATATTCTCCGCCTTCCGAGCGGCGATCCGACCCTGATCAAGCGCGTTCTGGACCACGGCTTCCGCTCGCTCATCATCCCGATGGTGAACACCGTCGAAGAAGCCCGCGTGATCCTCGATGCCGCCATCTACCCCGGTCATGGTGGCGGGCGCGGCTATGGCTCGCCTCTTGGCCGCACCACCAAATATTCGATCAACGAAAATTACCTCGCTGAATCCCGCGATGATCTTTTTCTGATGCTCCAGTGCGAGCACCACATCGCCGTTGATAACCTCAAGGATATCGCTGCGCTTGACGGTGTGGATATGATCTTTGTCGGCCCCAACGATCTCGCAGGCTCCATCGGCTATCTGCGCCGCCTAGGTGAAAAGCCCGTTCAGGACCTTCTCGAAAGGATCGAAACCACCGCCCGCGAAAACAACATTGCGCTGGCCTCGATCACGGGTGCACGTGGCAACTGGGCCGAATGCCGCGACAAAGGCTATCGCCTCCTCGCGGGTCCCGCCGATGTGCTCGAGCTTGTGAACGCCATTCGCAAGGCCGCAGCCGAGCGTGACGCCCAACTCGCCTGATCGAGGGAAACGGCCTCAAGAGCGCATTTTCATATGCCCACTCTTGAGCCTTCCTGCTCCTCTTGTAAACTCACCCGTTCAATAGGGGGAAAATCACATGGCTCTTCTGGCTCAACTGACTGCGCTCGTGGGTGGAACCATCGCCTATGCGCGAAGCTTCCGCTCACCCAACCATCAGGCTTTCGGCACATCGCCCGAGATCCCCGAGGCCCGCAAACAGGGCATCATGACGCTCAAAATGCCGGTCGCCGAAGGGTGGAAAGGCGATCACGTTCCGACCTGTGCGCCCGGTCTCAAGGTCAACGCCTTTGCCTCGGGTCTCGATCATCCGCGCTGGATTCACGTCCTGCCCAACGGTGACGTCCTCGTCGCCGAATCCAAGGAACAACCGGGCCCGCCCAAAACGCTCCTCGACCACGCCGCCCAAGCCACCATGCGCAAGGTCAAAGCCATCGGGATAAGCGCCAACCGCGTCTCGCTCTGGCGCGACGCCGACGGCGACGGCATCGCCGAGGTCCGCGAGGTTTTCATCGAGAACCAGAACCAGCCTTTCGGCATGGCGCTGATCGGGACCAAATTCTTCCTCGGCAACACCGACGGCATCGTGCAATTCGACTATGACCCCGAGACCAACAAACTCTCGGGCGAAGGCAAGCGTCTCGTCGAATTCAAACCGCACGGCCACTGGACCCGAAGCCTCATCGTCTCGCCCGATCAGACCAAGATCTACGCAGGCGTCGGCTCGCTCTCCAACATCGGCGATCACGGAATGGACGCCGAAGAGGGACGCGCCGCGATCTGGGAGCTCGATGTTGAAACAGGCAAGGCCCGCATCTTTGCCTCGGGCCTTCGCAACGCGGTCGGCATGGCATGGGAGCCGACGACAGGCGCGCTCTGGACCGTGGTCAACGAACGCGACGGCCTCGGCGATGAAACCCCGCCCGATTACCTCACTTCGGTTCAGGACGGCGGCTTTTACGGCTGGCCCTATTGCTACTGGGGCAAAACCATCGACGACCGCGTGCCCCAAGACCCCGCTTTGGTGGCCCGTGCGATCACGCCCGACTACGCGCTCGGGGGTCATACGGCTTCGCTCGGCCTCTGCTGGATGCCCAAGGGCACCCTTCCGGGATTCGGGGACGGCATGGTCATCGGCCAGCACGGATCGTGGAACCGCTCCAAGCTCAGCGGCTACAAGCTGATCTTCGTGCCCTTCGAGAACGGCAAACCAAGTGGCCCCGCCCGAGACATCCTGAGCGGCTTCCTCTCCGAAGATGAAAAGCTCGCCTATGGCCGTCCCGTCGGCGTCACCCTCGGCGCAGACGGCAAATCGCTCCTGATGGCCGATGACGTGGGCGACATCATCTGGCGCGTTACCGCCGCCTAAGCAAAAATCCCCTCAGGCGGCCAATCGCTTGGGGGGATTACTTTAAAGTCCCCCCATTACATGCAATTCTCCCAAAGGTTGATTTGCTTGGGGGGTTAAAGATGTTTCGACGGATCGCTGCCGTTCTGGCCTTCGCCACCCTTGCGGCCTGTGGAGACACCACGACCTATCTCAGAGAATCCCTCTCCACCTCAGTCACATCGCTTCCTTTCAGCGAAGGCGGCGAACGCTTCGACCTCTATCAAATCCGCAAAACCGAAAACCCGTCTGAAATCGCATTCTTTGTCGGTGGATCGGGCTGCACCTCGCTCAGCGTCTACCTTGCCCCGTATTTTGCCGCCCTGAATCCCGAAATTTCCATTTATGCCGTTGATAAAAAAGGCGTTTCCAAGGGCGCACTCGGGCTGCACTGCTCTGATACATTCTGGGAGAACTACGCCTACGACACACTTGTCGAGCGCAATGCCATCGCGTTGAACGCCGTCCACAAACTACACCCTGATCGCACCATCTCGATCATCGGTACATCCGAAGGTGGCCCGATCGCGACCGCCCTCGCTGCAACCCACGCAGGCGTGTCAAAACTCGTGTTGATCGGCGCAGGCGGTCAAACCCAGCGGCAAGAGCTTGAACAGATCCTGCCGCGCCCGACCTTCGAGCACCTTCAAAAAACGGTCGCCACTTCGCCGCAAAGCGTTACGGACTTCACTCTGGGTTATCCGCACCGCTATTGGACGTCCATCCTCGACCACGACCCGCGCGCATTGATGCAAGGCCTCGATCTGCCGACGCTGATCCTCATCGGTGAAAAGGATGAAAGCGTCCCCGTCGCCTCGGCCGCCGTTGCACAGTCGCTGATCAAAGGCGCCGAGCTTGTCATCTGGCCCGACGCCGATCATACCTTCGACACCCCCCAAGGCCCCGCACGCGATCAAATGATCGCACGGGTGGGTGATTTCATTCTCAGGTGATCCGCTTGATCGACGCCATGATCTCGTCGCGCTCGAACACCTTTTTCCAGTCGTCACGCATGAGCGCGGGAATGCCGAACTCGATCGCTTTGTTGCACGCGTCCGAGAACACGCCGTCCTGCACTTTGAAGATCACAGCGCCGAGAATATTCATGTGACCAAGGAGGAAATCACGTGCGCATTCTTCGGACACGCCCGTCTTGACCACCGCGTCCATCGCCTGCTTCATCACCATGAGAAGCGAGGCACACACCGTTTCGGACAATCCAGGCTCAAGATAGGCCATCTGCTCGACCGTCACGCGATAAGTCGTGCGTACTGGCGCATAGATCGCCTTGGCCACTTCATCCCCGATCGCATAATGCTCTTCAGGTCCCTGCATAAGAGCGTTCACAACCCCCTGCGGATGGGCCACCCCACCGAACCGATCCAGACGCGCGGCCTCGGTCTCTTCGTTGTGGTAAATCATCGGATGGCACGGATGCGTCACGAAATAGGTGATATCGGCGCGCTCGGGCAAATGCCCCGCAAAAGGCGCCGCCGCATCAAGGATCACCACCATCGTTCCGGGATTGAGCTTGTCCACGATGCTCTTGGCGACCGCGCCAATCGCCGTATCGGGCACCGCAAGCAGAACAACATCCGCATTCGCAATCGCGACATCCGCATCGACACAGTCCACACCGACCGCATCCTTGAGCCGCGCACGGCCTGCCTCGCTCACTTCGACATGCGACACATTGAAAGAAGTCTTGGCGAGATTGAGCGAACAGCGCACGCCCATTTTCCCGCCGGCGCCGAATACAGCCACGTTCGTCATTGATTTTCTCCTCGGGCCCCATCTCGGGGCGTCTTGCACAACTGGTATGATGAGATAATAATGATACAGGATTGTCAATGCAGCAGGAACGACCCATGGCGCCACTGATCACTTGGTTCGGGGATGACTTCACGGGCGCCGCGGCCGTGATGGAGGTCCTCGCCTTTGCTGGCATCGACACGGTCCTCTTTTCGGACATCCCCGACCCCGCTCTTTTCGCCCGCTTCGCGCATTGCGACGCAATCGGCATCGCCTCGACCGCACGCACCGAAGGGCCGGATTGGATGGAGGCCCATCTCCCCCCTGCCTTAGATTTCCTGCAAAACACGGGCGCGCCGATCCTTCATTACAAAGTCTGCTCGACCTTCGACTCTTCGCGCCAGTCGGGAAACATCGGCCGCGCCACCGAAATCGGCCTTCGGATCACAGGGGCCAAGGCCGCGCCTTTGCTCACCGCCGCCCCGCAAATGCGCCGCTATCAGGCGTTCGGGAACCTCTTTGCGGGCACCTTCGACGGCGTGTTCCGCCTTGATAGACACCCCGTTATGTCGCGCCACCCCGTCACCCCGATGGCCGAAGCCGACCTTGCGCTGCATCTTGCCGTGCAAACCGACCTTCCCATCGGCCTCATCGACCTCGAAGCGCTCTGGACCGATCCCGCGCCCCGACTTGCGACCCTTCTGGACCAAGGCAAACGTATCCTCTCCCTCGACAGCATGGAGGATCGCAGCGAAGCCGCCGCAGGCACGCTCATCTGGGACAACCGAGACGCGCTTTCCTTTGCCGTAGGCTCCCAAGGGATCGAATTCGCCCTCGTCCGCCATTGGCAGGACATCGGCCTTATTCCCCCGCCTCCCGCCCCCAAATCCGCTGGCAAGCATGACCAAATCGCGGTGATCTCGGGCTCTGTCTCTCCCAGCACCGCGCAGCAAATCGACTGGGCCTCCAAGAACGGGTTCGTGATCATCCGTTTCGACGCGTCCGCTATGTTAGAGACGCCTTCGACAACCGAAACCCTGATCGGGACGACCGTCGAAACGGCGATCCAAGCCGTGCAAAACGGCCAAAGCCCCCTCGTCTGTTCCGCCACTGGACCAGAAGACCCCGCCGTCGCCAAAGTCCGCTCGACAGTCGCCCGAAAAAACATCCCGATGGAGGAAGCCAACAAAGCCATCGGCATTGCCCTCGGTCAAATCCTCGACGGCATCCTGAAGGCGACCGACATCCGCCGCGCCGTCATTTCGGGCGGCGACACGTCGGGCCACGGCATGCGCGCCCTCGGACTTAAGGCGCTCAAGGCCGTTGCCCCGACCATTCCCGGCGCATCGCTTTGTGTCGGCTACGGCGGCGCACACCACGACGGCTTGGAAATCGCGCTCAAGGGCGGTCAAATGGGAAGCATGGATTTCTTCGGCTGGATCAGAGAGGGCGGCGGCCCACGCTAGGCTTTTGCCTCGAATACGCCCGCCGACCGCTCAAGGTGGCGTTCCATCATGGCAACTGCACCTTCGACGTCATGCGCCTCGACGAGCTCGATCATCCGCGCGTGTTCGGCCAGCGTCACCTCTTCCTTGCCCGACCAATGCAAAAGACCGACGTGATACTCGAAAAGCCAACCCAGCATGGCCTCTGACACCGAAACGATGATCGGGTTCTCGGTCATTCGGGCAAGCCTGATGTGAAACCGCATATCCGCCTCGGTAAAGGCGGTCGCGTTCCCGAGCTGCCGCTCCTGTTCGGCATGGATCGCCCAAAGCTCCGCCACATCAGCCGCTGTCGCCTTTTGGGCCGCAACGCGGATCATACCAAGCTCGAACATCTGCCGCGCATGTTTGAGATGCTCAAGGTTCGCAGGCGCCGCACTCAGCACCAGCCGCGCAATCGGGTCCGACTGGCTCAGAACCGTCGCCGCACTCACCTCGTTCACCCGCGAGCGTTCGCCATGGTTGATGCTGATAAGCCCGCTGTTGTGCAAAGATTGGAGCGCCTCACGCACGGCGGGCCGCCCCACCCCGAACCGCTCCATCAAAGCGCGTTCCGACGGCATGACATCGCCGGGCGCAAGCTCGCGGTTCAGGATCATCGCGCGAAGACGGTCGAGTACCTGATCGGACAGCTTGCGGCGGACGATCTTGTCTTCCTCCGTCTTGGGTTCGGCTGTCGCGCTCATCAAAGGCTCCTTTGCACCATTCTTCTGCACCCTCTTAGCCGATAATGTTCCGAAAGTAACGCGTTGCCAACTGGTATGATCAGTTATAGCGTCGCCTCGAACAGACACATGAGGCATCCAATGGCGCGCAGCGAGATCAAAGTCACCTATCGGCTTGAAACCAATGGGAATATCGAAAAACTCGCCGCCAAAATCGCCTCGGATCAATCCACAGGCACCTTTACCGCGCTCCCCAGTGAAACGGACGAAGTCCGCGCCCGCTGCGCCGCCATCGTTACGGGCATCACGCCATTGGACGATGTTCACACGCCTTCATTCCCCGATCCCGATGGACGCGGCCCCTATCACCGCGCCGATGTGACAATCGCCTATCCGCTCGAAGCCATCGGCACCGACATCGCGGCACTCATGACCATTGCGGTCGGCGGCGTCTATGCGGTGCGCGGCGCGACGGGAATACGGGTCAGGGACATCGACCTTCCGCCCGAATGGTCCTGTCACCTCGGCCCGCAATTCGGCATTCAAGGCTCGCGCGATCTCATGGGCATTCAAAGTGGTCCGATGATTGCGTCGATCATCAAACCGTCGCTTGGCCTTCTCCCCATTGAGACCGCAGAGATGGTGCGCCAGCTCTGCGACGCAGGCGTCGATTTCATCAAGGACGACGAAAAGCTGATGAATCCGGCCTATTCCCCGTTCGAGGCCCGCGTCAAAGCCATTATGCCCGTGATCAAGGACCACGAGCAAAAGACGGGCAAACGCGTGATGTATGCCTTTGGCATCTCGTCCGCCGATCCCGATACGATGATGCGCAACCACGACATCGTTCTGGAAAACGGCGGGAATGCCGCGGTGATCAACATCAACTCCATCGGCTATGGCGGGATGACTTACCTGCGCAAACGGTCGGCTCTCTGCCTTCATGCGCATCGCAACGGCTGGGACATCCTCACCCGCCATCCGGGATTGGGCATGGATTTCACCGCCTATCAGAAAATCTGGCGGCTCCTCGGCGTGGATCAGTTCCAGATCAACGGCATCCGCGCCAAATACTGGGAGCCCGACGAAAGCTTTGTCCAATCGTTCAAGGACGTGATGACCCCCATTTTCAACGACACCGACCGCCCGCTTCCCGTGGTCTGTTCGGGTCAATGGGGCGGGCAAGCGGTGGACACCTATCGCCAAACAGGCCGCACGCTCGATCTGATGTATCTCGGCGGCGGCGGTGTGCACGGCCACCCCATGGGCATGGCCGCAGGGGTCAAGGCGATGCGCCAAGCGTGGGAGAGTGCCGCCGCAAACATCGAGCTTGCCGATTATGCCAAGGATCATCCCGAACTTGCCGCCGCTCTGGCGAAATGGGGTTAACTGAAACGCAAGTCCTCGCGTGTTCCCCTTGCACTCGGGCTCCCCATCCGCAAGATCAGCGGAACAGCCCGAGAAAGCGAAACCCGAAGTGCCAAGCCGATCCACAGTTCTCCAACGACTGGCCCTCCCCGAAGCGGGCATCCTCGACCAAGAACCCTTGTTCTGGAAGCGGACCCACGGCATTCGGCGGGACGGCGACGTGCTCCACTTTGCGGCGGGGTCCGATCTCGACCTCGGAGCCTATCTCAACGTCTTTCACCCGACCCAATGGCAAACCCACACGGGCGCGCAGGAATTCACCCTCGATCTGAACGGCCAAGGTCGCTTTATACTCAGCATCCGTGCGCATGGCCCCAACGCCGCCATTTCGGTTCGGCAAGAGATGGAGGTCACACTTCCCTTCCGCCTGACGCTCCCTGCACCGCAAGAGCCCGAGCTTTGGTCGCTCGCCCTTCACGCTTTGGAGCGGGGGCAGATCACCGCCTGCGACTGGTCCACCCCCCTTGCGCCCAAGCCGATCAAACTCGCCCTTTGCATCACCACCTACCGCCGAGAGGCCGAGGTCGCACGAACGATCGCGCGGCTCCAAGATCTGATCATCAAACACGACCTTTCCGAACAGTTCACCCTCATCGTGATCGACAATGGACAGTCTCTAACCCTGCCCGAAACGCCCAAAACGACGGTGATCGCCAACCGCAATCTGGGGGGAAGCGGCGGCTTTGCCCGCGGGCTTCTCCATGCCCGCGACATCGGCGCGAGCCATTGTCTCTTTATGGACGACGACGCCTCTTGCCCGAGCGAAAGCCTCCTTCGGACCTTTGCGCTCCTGTCGCTTGCGCCCGATACCGCCGTCTGCGGCGCGATGATCGGCGCGGCGCATCCCAATCTCATGTGGGAAAACGGCGCCGTTTTCGAGGGCCGCTGCCGCCCACAGTTCTCGGGCACCAACCTCGCCCGCATCGAAGACGTGACGGATATGGAGTTTTCCGCCCTCCGCCCCAAATCGGCGGGACACTATGGCGGCTGGTGGTTCTTTGCCTTCCCCGCGGGGAAGGTCGAAACGCTTCCCTATCCGTTCTTTGTGCGGGGCGACGACATCTCCTTTTCGCTCGCCAACACCTTTCATCAGATCACCCTCGGCGGTGTCGTCTCGATCCAAGAGGATTTCAGCGACAAGGAATCCCCGCTCACCCAATATCTCGACCTGCGCAACCACCTCTCCCAGTATTTGGTGCACCCCTCGACCTGCCCGTCGCGCCTTGGCGCGGCAGGCTTCGCGCTCCGCTTCATCGGGCGGTCCCTTCTCAGGATGCACTACGAAACCTGCGAGGCCTTGCTCCTTGCCTGGTCGCATATGATCGAAACCCCCGATCTCTTTGAAACCGACCCCGAGGCCACCCAAGCCCGCGCCGAGGTTGCCGCTCTCTACAAGACCGAGCGTTGGTCAGAAGACCGGATGCCCTCCGGTCTTCTCCCGCCCAAGCGCAATCCGCTCTGGAAACAGATCCTCTCACGTCTCACCCTGAACGGCCATCTGGTGCCCTTCTGGACAAACATCGCGCCGAAAACCGCCGTCCATCCCAATGTCCGCGCACAGGTTTGGCCCGTCATGATGACTTCAGGCGCGCGCCTTTATGACCGAAGCGGCACCCGCGCCTATACCGTCACCCATTCCAAGCGTCGCTTTTTCGCGATCTCGCTGCGGGCCTTGGCCCTCGCGCTGCGCTGGACGCTGGCCTATCCGTCGATCCGTGCAAAACACCGCGCCTCCTATGCCCGCGCAACCCAAGAGCCCTATTGGCGCGGCGAATTTGAAAAACCTTTGAATTAAGTCCTCGGCAAAGGCCGCGTTTGTGCCCCGAACGCGCCGAGCAAAGGCACCTCCCGTGATGAACCCTGACCAAGGGAACATGAGCGGGAGCATGGGGGCATGCCGGAACTTACGGTCGTCGGGGTCACGCCCGAGCTTGACACCTCGGGATCACATATCACACGGACCGGCAGCGCCGACATCGGGGGGCGGCACTTTGTCGTCGGCACCACACGGCTTGATGGTGGGATCCAGCTTTGGGAGGACGTGAACGGCGCTCTGATCGAACGGGGCACCCTCGCCTATTCCCGCCCGTGGTATCAGGGGTTCAGCGACACCGACCTTGCCCTTGACGGAACCACCCTCGCCGTCCTCGGTGGATCAAGCGGCGGAGTGGATCTTTTTACCATCACCGCCACAGGGGGCTTTGCCCCGCTCACGACGCTGACCTTTCCCGCCGATCCGACCGCCTTTGCGCTCGACAGGGACATCGGCGTCTTTTACGGCGGCGGTATGCTCTCCTCGGTGCGGCTTTCGGACGGGCAGACCCTTGCGAACGTCGCAGTGGGCCCGATCAGCGATCTTGCCTTCGCGCAATCCATGGTGATCACGCTCGACGCGCAGACCCACGCCGTTACAAGCTGGAGCATCGACCAAAACGGCGCACTGACCCTTGCCGCCACCCTCGGTGCCGCCGACGGTCTTGCCATCCACGCCCCGACCGTCGTCAGAACCACGGTGATCGAGGGGACGACCTATGCCATCGTCGGTTCAAGCGGCACAGGCTCCCTCACCGTGCTCGAAGTGGGCGTAAACGGTGCCCTGACCCAGACCGACCACCTGATCGACACGCTCGACACCCGTTTCGCGGGGATCACCGCGCTGGATCTCGTGGTAAAGGACGGGATCACCTATCTTGCGGCGGGGGGCGCGGATGACGGCATCACGCTCTTTTCGCTCGTCGCTGGTGGCCGCCTCGTTCCGCTGGCAAGTCTTGAGGATACGACCGCGCTCACCCTCGCGGGACCCAGCGCCCTCACCCTTAGCCCCACCCCCGACGGGCTCCTGATCCATATCGCATCAAGCAGCGAATACGGCATCACGACACTCCTCTATGAAACAGGCGGCGGCGCGGCGATCCACGCAAGCAGCGGCGACCCGACCTTCGGCACAGGCGGCGCGGATGTCCTCTATGGCGCGGACGGAACCGACACGCTCTTCGGCGGCATGGGCGACGATCTCCTGATCGACGGCGCAGGCACGGACACGCTTTACGGCGGCGCGGGCGCGGATACCTTTGTCCTCAACTTCGATGGGGTGACGGATCACATCCACGACTTCGAACTCGGCAAGGACCGCATCGACCTTTCGGCTTGGCCCATGCTGATGACCATGGCCCAGCTCTTTGTCGAAGAAACGGCGGTCGGTCTTCGGCTTCGCTATGGTGCGTCGGAAATTGTCGACATCATCACGAATACCATCACGCCCGATGACATCGCCTCGTCTCTCCTCCTGTCGGGTCGCTATCTCTTTGACCCTCTGCCCGGATTTGCGGGTCCCGTCGGTGATCCGATGACCGCGCCGACCATCGCCGACTACTATGATCCGCCGCCCGATCTCGTCATCCCCAATCCCGACATGATCCAAGGCACCATCGCCGCCGATCTCCTTTGGGGCACAAGCAGCGCCAATACGATCAGCGGCTCGGGCGGTGACGATACCATTTCGGGCGGTGACGGCGACGATCTCCTTTTCGGCAACGCAGGCAACGACACCCTACGCGGCGAGAACGGGCACGACAGGCTCCTTGGCGGCAAAGGCAATGACACGCTCTTAGGAGGAGAGGGCAACGACTGGCTCAAAGGGCGCGGCGGTCAGGATTACCTGAGCGGCGGCGAAGGGGACGATACCCTCCTCGGCGGTCTCGGCGACGATCAACTCGAAGGGGACGGCGGCGCCGACGCGCTCTTCGGCAGACAGGGCAACGACAGGCTCCTCGGAGGAACGGGCGACGACATCCTGCGCGGCGGCAAGGACAACGACCACCTCAGCGGCGGCGCGGGCGATGACGATCTGCGCGGCAATGGCGGCAACGACATCCTCTACGGCGAAGCAGGGAACGACCGTCTTTGGGGCGGGGCGGGCAACGATACGCTCAACGGGGGCGGTGGCGACGACACCCTCAAGGGAGGAGAGGGGCGCGACACCTTTGTCTTTTTCTCGGGCATCGACACCATCCGAGATTTCGACCCGACCGAGGATGTGCTCTATCTCCACAGCTCGCTTGCCGGCGGACAGACCGCCGCCGCGCTTGTCGAGCGTTCCGCAAACGTCCAGAGCGATGGCGTCCATTTCGACTTCGGCGCGCATGAACTCATCCTGTCGCATCTCAAATCGACAGCGGGCCTCGAAGCCGTGGTCACGCTCTATTAGGGACGAAAACCACCTCGAGAATCTCATCCCGCGTCGCCGAATGGGCAAGCTCGGACATGGCCCGCGCCGCGGCTTCGGCAGCGGCAAGCTCTGCCGCACTGAAGTAAAGCTCGGCCTGAAGCTGGAGCGGGCGGTCCATCGCATGGGCTTCGGCCCGCGCAATGGCATCGACGAACCCTGTCCCGCCGATCCAGTGGCGATCGACCAGCCCCGCATCCTCAAGCAACTCGGATCGCACCAACTGGGCAATCCCCTTGGGAAGATAGACATCACTCCCGCGCGCGCCGCCCCTTTGCACCAAGGCACGGGCCATGATCCGCCCGAAGCGCCCCCGCTCACCGCGCTTGATCCCAAGATCCTTGAGCCGCAAATGCGTCCATCGCAAGAGCGCCAGTTCTTCGAGTTTGAGGCTCTCGTTGCGCCGCGGCAGCCCCTTGGCCGCATCCCCGCCAAGCCGCGTGACCAAACGCCCAAGCCCATCGGCGTCAAAGGCATCCACAGAAAGACCCACCCCGAAAACCGCCCGCCAGCGCCCCAACCTCTCGTGGTAATGGAGCCTGCGCCGTTCGATCATCCGATCCGCGAATTTCCGCAAAGGACCAAGCGCATCACCGAGTTTGATATGCTCGCAATACCGCGACAGGATTGCATCAGCATGGGGACGGATCAGCGCGTGGACCTGCACCTCGACGGCCTTCGGAAAGAGCGCCGCAACCGCCTCGGGTTCCACGAATTCAAGATGCTCGGCCGAAAGCACCAGCCACTCGGCACCCTTTTCCTCGGCCTCGGCGAGATAGGCGGCGATCAGCGCCTGCGCCTTTTGCGGGGTCCCTTCGGTCAAAGCATGGGCAAGCGCATTGTGGTTGAGCCCGCGTCCGGGATAAAGCCCGCCCGCAATCCCGCCCGTGACCAAGGCGGTCTGCAACGCGGTCGTCGCCGTGCGGCAGTCCCCGATATGAAGATCAATCCGCCGTATCATCATATCCCCGCAATCTCTCGGCAATCCGCGCGTTAGACGGCGATCCCTTGATGAAATTCTGCCTTAGAACCTGCGAGACGACACCGGGTCTCTCGGCCAGAAGCGGCTCGATCGTTCGGGCCATAGCCAGCGCAACGGCCAAGGTCTCGGGCGTGAAATACCGTCCAACCTCGAGCGACTGCGGCGCCTCTGCCGCAGCGTCGACAGAAGCCGTAAGCGCGGGGCTAAGGATCGGCCTGCCGAAAAAAACACGGTCCGTTTCGGCGGCATCCTCGCGGTATGCCTCGGCCACCGCTTCGGCCAGCTTGCGATCCATCACAGGCACCAATGTGCCGATATCAACCATCGCACGGGCAAGGTTGCGCCCCAGCGCGGTGCGCGCGGCTTTACTCTCGCTCTCGCGTCCGAGCACATCAAAGAGTGCACGAAGGAGCGCCAGAACCTCGACTTTCGGCACAGGATTGCGGCGGAGCGCAGCGCCCGCCCGCGCGCCCTGCCCGATGGCGTGCTCCATGAAATCGGCGACCACATCCCCTTGGACCAACTCGGCCGAGGCAAAGGGACGGAGCACAAACGACACCCCGAATGCAGAGCGCCACCGCCCGAACCGCTCGGCATAGAAAAGCCGTCGACGGTTGAGCATCGCCCCATGAAACTGGCCCGCGTCACCGCGCAGGTTGCCGATCTTCACGTTCTCGCAATAGCGCGAAAACAAGGCTTCGGCATGGGGGCGCGCATAGGCAATGACCGTAATCTCGTCCGGCCAAAAGCGGCGGATCGCCTCGGCCAAGGGCGCAGGATCGACGAATTCGAAGTGCTCGGCCGACAGCACCGTGATCCCCTCGCCTGCCGCATTCAACAGATCGCGAAGCGGCGCAGGGTCTCCCCCGTCAAAGGCGCGTGAAATCGGGATGTGGTTCGCATCGGCGGGAAAATGGAGCGGCATCGCAACGCCCGTAAACTCCCCACGACGCAGCGCCTCTTGGATCGAGGTAGACCCCGTTTTGCAATCCCCGATATGAAGAACAAGACGTCTCATCGCTGGCGCTCCAACCAGTCAGTTTGCGGGCATTGCCCCGTCGCGAGAAGACGCTCGATCACCACGGGCCGAAGCGCCTCCTCCGCAAAGGGAAGCGGCTCGACGCTTTGGTCGAGATCGTCGAAAAACGCCGCCCGCCCCGTCAGCGCAGAGAGCCAATCATGCACAGGCTCGAACCCGCGTCTGATCTCGCGGCGGGCCTTGTGTCCCAAAAGCTCGATCTGGTCCGAAGTTGGAAGGTCGATCCGCACCCGATGGAGCCAATCGAGCATGCCTCGGCCTCCTTCGGGCCCAAGCTCGATGACGGCGCGGCGCGCAATCTCGGCAAAGCCGCGATGTAGCCCAACATTCTGCGCAGTTTCGGCAAGCGACAGCCCAAGCCGCCTCCCGAACCAACTCGGGAGCCCGCCCGCCGCCTTGACCTCGGCATAGGGGACAACGTGCAGCACTTCGAACCGATCCATCCAAGGCGCGATCATCTTGCGGTAATCAAGATGGATTGTGCCTGCATAGTGTCGAATCTCCTCGGCGATCGGCCCGACGTGATGTCCAAAGCGGAGCCGCTGGAGATGCCAAGATACGAGATAATCATCGGGACGGCGCAGAACGACGACAACCTCGGCCTTTGGCCCCGCAATCCTGGCGATCTCGTCGATATGACCGCCGGAGATCGCCCCGAAGTTGGCAAAAACCTCCGAGGCAAGGATAAGCCGCTTGGGCGCAAACCGCGCCACCTGTTCGGCGATGGCATGTTCCATCTGCGTGCTATGGGGCAGCATCGGGTGAAAGTCGGGAACGGGGCCGCCGCCCCCTTCGGCGATCATCTTGAACCCGAGCGCATTATGCCCTTGGGCGTAATTGAGCGGAGCGGCCCCACCCCGCCCCGCAAGAGCAGCGGCAAGATAGGCCATCCCCTGAAATTCGACCGCAGGATAAAGCACCCCCTCGGACACAAGCCGCGCCGCATCAACGGCAAGCGCATGTTGCAGAGCGGTCGAGCCCGTCTTGTGATGGCCTATGAAAATCGTGCTCTGCATTAACCTGCCGTTTGCCTGCTATCCTTATTCTGCTCGTGCCCCATCCCAAAAGGCAAGGGGCGGGATTTGCGCAACGGGTCCCGCCGCGCTATCTCTCTATCACCAGAACAAAGAGACCGCATGTCCCGCAACATCATCATCATAGGCGCAGGGCTCACCGGTGCGGTGATCGCACGCCAACTTGCGGACAGCGGCACCTGTTCCATCACGCTTTTCGAGCGTCGGGATCATCTTGCGGGAAATTGCTTTACGTTTCGTGACCCCGCTTCGGGGACGATGCTGCACAAATACGGGCCGCACATCTTTCACACCAATGACACCGAGGTCTGGACCTATGTCCAGCGGTTCGCCCTCTTCGAGCCCTTCAAGCATCGGGTCGTTGCGCGCTATCAGGGGCGGGACTACGGGCTTCCCGTCAATCTCGACACGATCAATGCCTTCTACGGCACCCAATTCACCAGCGACGAGGCGCGGGACTTTATCGCCTCGCGGTGCCTCAAACTCGCCCGCCCCGCCGCCAATGCCGAAGAACAAGCGCTCAGCACGCTCGGCCACGAATTGTTCAATGCCTTTTACAAGGGCTATATCGCCAAACAGTGGAGCCGCCCGCCAAGCGATCTGCCCGCTTCTGTGGCCGCCCGCCTGCCGATGCGCTTCGACCGCGAGGATTGCTATTTCGGTCACAAGCATCAGGGCCAGCCAAGGTTCGGCTACACCGCTCTGGTCGAGGCGCTTCTCGATCATCCCGCGATCACGGTCCACACCGAAACCGAAATCACCCGCGCCGATCTGCGCAGCGGCGACCACGTGTTCTGGAGCGGGCCGCTCGACGCCTATTTCGACCATGCCGAAGGGCGGCTCGGCTATCGCACCTTGCGCTTCGAGGAACTGCGTGCCCCCACCCCGATTCAGGGACGTGCCGTGGTGAATTATTCCGACCCCGACGTGCCATGGACCCGCATCGCCGAGCACAGCTTTTTCACCCCGTGGGAAACCCCGCGCGAGGCGGTGGCCTTTCGCGAATATGCCGACGATTGCAGCCCCGAGGACGAGCCCTTCTATCCGATCCGCCTGATCAGTGAAAAAGCCGTCCTCGCCCGCTACATCGAGCGGGCAAAAGCCGAGAAAAACATCACCTTTGCGGGCCGTATGGGAACCTATCGCTATATCGACATGGACATTGCCGTGCGCGAAGCCTTGGATTGCGCCGCACAATTCCTGCGTGCCCCCGATGATATGCCTGTCTTTTCGGCCTCTCCGATCTGATGCGGTTCGCGGCTGTCATTGTCACCCATGATCGTCTGGCGCTTTTGACGCGGACCCTGCCGCTCTGTCTTGCCGAACCCTTTGACCGTGTGGTCATCGTCGACAATGCGTCGAGCGACGGCACCGCGGAATTCCTCGCAACGCAATCGGACCCAAGGCTCGATATCCTGACCCTGCCCGAGAATACGGGCGGCGCGGGCGGTTTTGCAGCGGGGATGAAGCATGCGGCCGCGCTTGATGTGGATTGGGTCGTGCTTCTCGATGACGACGCCTTTCCCAATCAGGGGACGCTTGCCGCCTTCGAAACCCACCTGCCCGAGACTGCGGCTTCGGGGATGGTCGCCGCGCGGGTCGATACCGAAAGCGGCACGCGTCATCCCCTCAATCGCCCGACGCGTGTTCCGTTCCTTTCGGTCAAAGCCTTCGTGAAATGGATCATGGGCACACCGCGTTTTCCGAACGCTTCGGGTCCGGTCGATACGCTTTCCTTCGTCGGGGCCTTCATTCGGCCCGAAACCATTCGGCGGCACGGCCTTCCCGACCCGCGCCTTTTCATCGGCGGCGACGACACCGCCTATGCCCTCCGTCTGGGGCGGGCGGGGCTGGTGCATCACACCCTTGAAGAGGTGCGCTTTACCCATCTCGGCGGCCACTCGGACCCAAGCCCGACCCGCGCCTTTTATTCCGCGCGCAACCGCGTTCTTGTCACGCTCGACCTGATGCCTTGGCTGCTGCCTTTGGTGATGATCAGACACTATCTTCGCACTAAATCACGTGTGAGCGTCCAAAACCGCACCGAAATTCTCCGCGCCACGCGGGGCGGGATGTCCGCGGGAATCAGGGCGTTTCGCGCCTATCGGTCGGGCGACCCGCTCCCCTAGGGCGCGCAACGTTCGCTCCCTTCACCAATCCATAAACCAAGAGCGGCAGCATGTGCCTATCCAGCCAAAAGGAACGCACATGTCTGATTCAACCGCTCGCTTGGGCCTTCCGCTCTTGCAACCCGCGCAGGCCCAGAAACACATCACCCACAACGAAGCACTTGCGCGGCTCGATCACATCACCCAGCTCGTCATCGAAGAAGCAGGCGGCACCACCCCGCCGACCGCCCCTCTCGAAGGCGCGACCTATTTCGTCGGCACGGGGGGCATCGGTGACTGGAGCGGACAAGACGGCACGCTCGCCGCCTTTTTCTCGGGTGGATGGGAGTTCATCACCCCCCAAGACGGCTGGCGCCTCTGGGACAAGGCACGCGCCGCGCTTTTCGTCGTTCAATCGGGCACCCTCATTCCCGCTCTCGGCACCGCATCGATCTTTGGGGTGAACACCAACGCAGATGCCTATAACCGCCTCTCGGTTTCGGCACCCGCATCGCTCTTCACACACGACGGCGCGGGCCATCAGCTCAAAGTCAACAAATCGGGGTCCGCCGAAACCGCCTCGCTCCTCTTTCAGAGCAATTGGACGGGACACGCGGAAATGGGCCTTTCGGGTGACACAGACTTCGCCATCAAAGTGAGCGCGGACGGCGGCAAATGGTTCACGGCGCTCCGCTTCGACGCAAGCACGGGCGCGGCGACACTTCCTGCAACAAGCGCCCCCGCAAACCCACTAGAAGGAACGCTCTACTTTGACGGAGCCACCAAGAAACTGCGGTGTTTCGACGGCACGCTGTGGCACGATCTATTCTGAATCGGGCCTGATTAGAGACTGATCAGCAAAACCTCCGATAGTCCGCCAAAAGACTGTCGATCTGGTCATAGTAATAAAGCTGCCCCTCAAAGAGCAGCACACCGACCTCGCAAAAATCCTTCACCACCGAAGGCGAATGCGAGACCATGACTACGCGCGACGTCTCGACGGTTTTGCCGAGCGCCGCGCGGCTTTTCACCTTGAACCTCTGGTCCCCCACGGCCGTAATCTCGTCGATGAGATAGGTATCGAAATCGATCGCAAGCGAAAGCCCGAAGGCAAGCCGCGCCTTCATCCCGCTGGAATAGGTCGCAATCGGAAGATCGAGCGAAGCGCCAAGTTCTGCAAACTCCTCGACCCGCTCAAGAGCATCCTCACTCGGCTGCCCATAAAGCCGCGCGACAAAGCGGATGTTCTCGACGCCCGTCATGGTTCCGTTGAACCCGCCCGAAAATCCCATCGGCCAGCTCACCCGCTCATGTCGGAGGATATCCCCTCGGCTCGGCATTTCGGTGCCGGCAATCAACCGCAGCAAGGTGGATTTCCCCGCACCGTTGCGCCCCATCAAAGCGATGTTCTTCCCCTCGGGAAGCGTAAAGCTCACCTCGTCGAGCACCTGCTTGTGAAAGCCTTTCACCAGATAGGATTTGGACACCCGATCAAGCGCGATCATGCCGCCCTCCACCGCCGCGTCATTCGCTCGGACCCAAGGCCCAAGACCAGCAAAACAAGCGCAATCGCAAGCGGATAGAACGGATCAAAGACATCACTGTCGTAATGCGGATAATACCCCTCGCGCATCCATTCGATCACATGCAACACAGGGTTCCAGCGCAGCACGGCCACGACCTCGGGCGGCATTTGCGACGGGATGTAAAAGACGCCCGAGAGGAAAAACAAGGGCCGTCCGATCACGGTCTCGACATGCGCCCAGATCGGCGTCACCCGCATGAGCATCGCATGCACACTCCCGACACCAAGCCCCAAAAGAGCTGTCGCGGCAAAAGCGGCCACCATCGTATCGGGGGCCCATGGCATCTCGGCCAACCCGAGCACCACGAGCCCGCCAAAGAACAGCGCAAAAATCACCAGATAGGTCAGCACCACAAGGAGAAAGCGCGCAAACAATGCGTCCGTTTCACGGATCGCAGGATAATAAAGCAGCTGCCGATTTGCGACATATGCGCGGAGAAGGGTCCCGCTCAACCGATTGAAAAGCTCAAGTGTCAGAACCCCGCTCGCAAAGAACAAGGCAAGCGAGGTGCCATAAGGCGACTGTCGCCCGATCACGTAGAATATCGCGACAAGAACCGAAATCGACAGCAGCGGCTGGATCACCGCCCAGAGGTATCCCGCATGGCTCGTCCCGAACGTCATTCGCGATTCCCGCAGAGTCAGAGCCGCAATCACACGGATTTGCGCGACAAGTGCGCCGCTCATCTCACATGGTCCCGCACCGCCAGAGCGATCAGCGTCGAAATCAACCAGATCACAAAGGCCCCGCCGAAAATCAAAAGCGAGTTGCGGAGCCGCTCGGGATAAACCGCCTCTTCGGGACGAAACGGCCGCGCAAAAATCGCCAGATAGCGTTGCTGGCGATCCGCCTCCATTCGCGCAGCCTCAAGCGAGGTAAGCGCCGAAGCATACCGTTGCTGGGCAAAGGTCTGCTCGATCTGGAGATCCTCGAACTCGGCCAACATATTCGCGGTTGCCCCACCGCCCCCATCACCGCCGATTGCGGCGCGGCGCTGTGCGATCTGGTCGGCAAGCGCTTCGACCTGCCGTTTCAATTGGGTCAGCCGCGGCGCATCGGGCCCGACCGCTTCGGCAAGAACGACGACCTGTGCCTGCAACTCGGCAAGCTGCGCTTCAAGCGTCGCGATCAACTCGGCGTCAAGCTGCGCGTTGATGACGGGATCAAAAGCCCCCTGCTCCTCTCGAAACCGCCGAAGCGCCATCTGCGCCGCATAAAGCCGCTCTTCCGCACGCTCGACCTCTCGGGTGGCGAACTGCACCGAGTCGCGGCGTGCCTTTTCGGAAAGCTCGTTCACAAGCTGGGTCGCCGCATCAAGAACCGCATCGGCGACCACGATCGCCGTGTCGGGATCGAAGGCTTGCACCTCATAACTCACGATCCCGGTCGTGCTGTCGTAACTGGTCTGGATCCGCCGCGACCAATAATCGACGAATTCTTCCAAAGTGCTGTTTTGGGCCAATCTAGAGACTGGATCGAGCGTCTCGTCCGCGAAATGCTCTCTCAGCGAGAGCATATCATCCAAAGCCCGAAGAAGATCGGGACTCTCGAGATAGCGGCGGATGATATAGCTGTCCGAGGTGGTCGATCCTGCCGAGGTCATGCCGGTGAAACTGCTGAAGAGATCGACGCCCGAGGCCGCTTCGACCCCCCGCACCACAAAACTCGCCCCCGCTGCATAGCGGTCCGAGGCGACCTTGCCGTAATACCAGCCGCCAAGAACGGTCGGCGCGACGACCATCACCGCGAAACTCGCGGCCAGACGCCATCCACGCCGCTTGGCCCGCACCGCACGCGGCGAGGTCACAAGGCCCGAAGGTCTCTCTATGGCGTTGTCCTGCTCCATAGGCGGCAGCCTACCTCCCAAGCCCTAAGCAATGGTTGACTAGTGAACGATCCGAAGTGTTCGCACCGTCGGGTCAAGTCGTCTCATCTCGCGCAACAGCCGATCCCCGAAATGGCTCTCGACATAATTTGCATGGAACCGCGTCGGGGCGGAAATTACAAACCTGTCGTCCTCGCGCCCGACAGGATCAAGCCGCGAGAGCCACGCCGCAAAACTTGCGGGATCATCGTCGTAAAAGCTCTTGCAAATTCCGGACCAGAGCGAGCCGTCGTCACTCGGCGCCTGAACACGAGAGGGCGCGAATTTGACGACATTGCTCGGTGTCTCTGCCTCAATCGGGGTTTCGGCACGGGCGACAAAGTCGGGGCCGATGTTTTCCCAGACGGGCTTGGTATCCCCCATGATCTTTTCGAGACAGAGGCCATGCACCGCAACCCGCCCCCGCGCCGCACCGCGTTTCTCGACAAGCCAGCCGCTTGCGCGGAACTTGGACATCTCGCGTTTGACCGTTCGCGTGTCACAGGCCCAGAGCTTGGCAATCTCGTTCTGTCCGATGGTAAGCTCGTCCTTTTGCCAGTTATAGCGCGTGGTGATCAAAGCCATAAGCCGAAGCACTTGACGCTGGACGTGCTTATCCTGAGACAGACCAAAGGCAGCCAATGCAGAGAGTATGTCATATTTCTTGACGGACGCTGAACGCCCGACGGGTTTGGCAACCTGCACTTTGCTGCTCCTCGTATGGCCCTAGGGCCGCGCCTCTGTTCGGGATCTTGGTCGTCCCATTTGCCGGATCACAACGTTCTTCCGATCTGTTGGCTTATTTGCGTCCTGACGTTCGATTCTGTCAAGCGCTTTGACTCCGCCGAGAGGTCGAGGCCCGTCCCCAATACCAAAATCTGAATGGATTTTCAGGTTAAATAGGTAATAGGGGACATTCAGGCTGTCACCCTAAATGAAACTTTTGTCACCCCAATAGCAGTGGTCTGCCCCAAGGTGTCCCCCTAAATCTGGCACGTTCATCGGGGCCTGCCCCCGCCCACAAACGCCCCTCCGCCGAATCGCTTCCGGCCTTATTTTCATGGCCCGCCAACGGATTTGCACTTTTTGCGTTTTCACTAAACTTCACTTTTGCATTTTTGGCAAATTCAGCGTATTTCCGATCTAGAAGAATATTTACGTCCAATAAGAAAGACAGCAGGCATGTTTACCCACGAGGATTTGGCAAACCTTCAGGCGCAGTCGCTCAAGATGCAGACCTGGATCCGCCGTCAGACGTTCAGCCCCCAGATGGAAAAGACGCTCCGTCGCTTCTCGAGCTGGGAAGTCTCCGAGCTTATCTTCAAGATCAACCAGTCCACCTTCCGCGGCCGTCTTGCCGCCGAACCCGATCTTCCGGGGGGCGAGGTTGAAGAGGATGGCCGCCAGCGCTGGTTCAGCCTTGAAGAGATCAACGAGCTGCGCCGCAAGATGAAGATCAACCGCAAGTCCCTTATGCCCGAGCGGCCTCAGGGCAAGCGCGCCTTCCGCGTGGCCATCGCCAACTTCAAGGGCGGCGCGGGCAAGTCCACCGTTGCGCTTCACCTTGCCCATGCCGCCGCGCTTGATGGCTACCGCGTTCTTGTCGTCGACTTTGACCCTCAAGCAACCCTGTCCCACTCCATGGGACTTAATGACGTGGCCGAAGATCACACCGTTTGGGGCATCATGGCCCGCGATCTCATCCGCGAGACCGACCGTATGAACGCCGCTGTTCAGGGCGCCGAGTCGGGCACCGCCCTGCCCCAGCGCCGCATTCCCGCGTCGATCCGCGATCTTGGCCTTGGCGATCTTCGGGTGGCTGACTTCATCAAGCCGACCGCTTGGCCGACCATCGACATCATCCCGTCTTGCGCCAACGCCGCCTTCGTGGAATTCGCTTCGGCCCAGTATCGGCACCTCAATCCCGAATGGACCTTCTTCGGGGCGGTATCCCGCTATCTCGATGCGATCCCGAGCGACGCCTATGACCTCATCATGTTCGATTGCCCGCCCGCGATCGGCTATCAGTCGATGAACGCGGTCTTCGCCGCCGACATGCTCTATATCCCCTCTGGTCCCGGCTATTGGGAATACGACTCCACCACATCCTTTATCGGTCAGCTTGCCGAAGCGCTCGGTGATCTTGCGCACAGCTATCCCCAAACCTTCCCCGCGGGGAAGATCAAGCTGCCCAAGGTCTTTCAGGACGTGCGCTTCCTCATGACCCGTTACGAGCCCGGAAACGAGCTGCACCGTGCGATGTTCGAAGCATTTAGAAAGGTTTTTGGTGATCATGTAGCAGAGCACCCGATCGAAATGACCCGCGCGGTCGAACAGTCGGGCCGCTTCCTAAGCTCGGTCTACGAGATCGACTATCGGGACATGACCCGCGAAACGTGGCGCCGCGCACGGGCCACCTTTGATCGGGCCTACGAGGAATTCAAAGGGTCCGTGCTCACCGCATGGAAGAACTTGGAGGATGAGGAATGAGCAAGAAACGTCGCGTCTTCGACATCGACCTCCCCGAGGATGATTTTGCCGAAACCTTCCCCGCGGGGAAGATCGACGCCCCGAACGAAGAGGGCAAGCGTCGCGGTCCCATGGCCACCGCGATCAGCGAAACCGCAGGGAGCCTGCGCGAGCGTCAGGAAATCGAGGCGACAATCCGCGCCGAGAACGACGCCCTCGCCCATGAACATGTGCGGCTGAAAAAACTCGGGCTGATCGTCGATATGATCCCGCTCGACAAGATCGATACGCACAAGCTTGTGCGCGACCGTCGCAAGGGGCCCGACTTTGAAATCATCGAGCTTAAATCCTCGATCAAGGACATCGGCCTTTCGAACCCGATCCGCGTCGAACCGCGCGCCGATGGCCGCTTCGAGCTGATCCAGGGCTATCGCCGTTTGACCGCCTTCAAAGAGCTTTTGGAGGAAACGGGCGACGAAGAGAAATTCGGCTCTATTCCAGCCGGAATCATTGCACAGGGCGAAAGCGTTGAGACTCTATATAGGAAGATGGTGGACGAGAACCTTGTCCGCAAGGACATCTCCTTTGCCGAGATGGCAAAGCTTGCTGTCGACTATGCAAAAGACCCTACTACCGCTGAAACAGACCCTGATAAGGCGGTCGCCGCGCTCTTCTCTTCTGCTGGGTATCAGAAGCGGACCTATATCCGTGGGTTCATTCCGCTGGTCGAGGCGCTCGACGGGATTTTGAAGTTCCCGCAAGAGATCCCGCGCCGTCTCGGGCTTGCCCTCTCCAAGCGCTTGACCGAGGTCGAAGGGCTCCGCACCGCGATACGCAACGATCTTGAAGGCTGGGAAAATTACTCGGTCCGTGACGAGCTTGAAGTACTGCGCAAATACGCCGAAGAGGAAGAGGATGACTTTGGCCTTCCCGTCGCGAAAAAGGCCGACAAAGTCCCGAGCGCTGCGCCGACCAAGGCCAAGACCACATTTCAGATCGAGCGCCCGCACGGGGTTGCGAAATGCACCGCCGGAAACGGGCGGCTTGAGATCCGTCTTGGACGCGACTTTTCAACCATCGATCGGCGCAAGCTTGAAGAGGCTGTGCGCACGCTTTTGAACCAGATCGAATAGCGCTCTGCGCTTTGGTTTCGAGAGAGGCGGCCCTTGGGTCGCCTTTTTCATTTAAAACCTTCCCCGCGGGGAAGATTCCACCCTCCCACCCTTTGTCCGAGTTATGTGCAAAATCATTGTATTTTGCGCATAACAAATGTGATACCTTTGGGGCTATGAAATTTTTGGACAGCCCCTCAGACACTCCCGAAGACGAGGAAGAGGACCTTTGGTTCCTCCCCGCGCCTCTTGAGGATGCTGCGCCGACCGACCTCCCTGCCCCGCTTGCGCCATTGCCGGTCAAGGGCTGGTCGGTGGACTGGGCGCGGGCCGAGGCGGGATTGGGTCGTCCCTTGGCCGAGGCGTGGGCAGCGCTCGCGCGGCTTGATGAAAAGGTTGCGGCGACCAAGGGGGCTTCTCAATGGATCGCCCTTGGCGAGGCCTCGGCGCTAAGCTGGTATGACGGGCGGCGCATCGCGCCCGAGCGGCTTGCGCTCTATGCCGAACTGCGGGTCTCGACCGCCGAGGATGACGCCCGCGACCTCGCACTGGCAGATTGGGCGCGGCGGCGTCTGGTGGGGTCTGTGTCGCCCGAGGACATCGAGGCCTTTTTCGGGTTCGAGGACCAAAACCTTCCCCGCGGGGAAGATGGGCTCGCGTGGGTCGGCTCGATCAGGAGCGGGCAATTGCACCCGCTGACCGCCGCCGCGATGGCCTTTCACGACTGGAAAAGGATCGGGCTGTCGGGTCCTGAAAGCGTGCTTGAGGCGGCGACTTTGGCGATGCGAGTGGCGGCAACGGGGCTTCGCGCCCTGCCCTTTGCGCCGATGGCCTCGGTCGGGATGCGCGCGATCAGGTCAAGCGGACCAGTCGAGGAGCGGCTTCTTCCGTGGCTCGAGGCGATCCGTAACGGTGCGCAAGAGGCATACCTTACCCTCGATCGGCTTGAGGATTGGGGCAGTCGGGCGCGAGCTGCCATCGCGCCGATGTCGGGGCGCACGCCCGAGCGGCTTGTCTCTGTCCTCGTTGAGGTGCCCTTCCTCTCGGCTGAAATGGCCGAAGTGCGGACAGGTGCCAGTCGGGCAGCAGTGCAGCGCAACCTTGACCGTCTCGCCGCGCTCGGGTTGGTCAAAGAGGTGACGGGCCAGCGGCGCTATCGCTACTGGACCGCAGCGATCTAGATCTCTGCCGCAGGATAGCCCGCCGCGTCAAGCGCGGAAAGGATCGCGGATTTGGATGCGGTGCTGTCGATCTCGACCTCGCGGGTCTCCATATCGAAGTCCAGCTCTGCGTCGTCATCCAGAGCGGTGACGGCTTTTTCAACGCTGGCTTTGCAGTGGCCGCAGGTCATGTTGGCAATGTGGAATCGGGTCATGGTGGTCTCCTTGGTCCGAGCAGGATGAAACCTTCCCCGCGGGGAAGGTCAAGCGGGCATCGCGCCACGGCGAATCTTCCCCGCGGGGAAGGTTTCGGTTCACGGGAAATCGGAAACGGAACCCTTGACCTTCCAGTTACTGGAAGGCTTAGGTGGGGGTGAAAGCGATGGAAAGGGGTTACCATGACCAAGCAGATCAAACTTTCGGTGCAGGGAATGACCTGTGCCTCTTGCGTCGGACGGGTCGACAAGGCGCTTGCCGCAATCGACGGAGCGGAAGGGGTCGCAGTCAATCTTGCCACCGAAACGGCGAGCCTTCGGGTCCCCGAAGAGGTTAGTGCCTCGGAGGTCGCGGCGGTGCTTGATGCGGCGGGGTATCCCGCGCGGACGGTTTCGGTGGTGCTCTCGGTCGAGGGGATGTCCTGCGCCTCTTGCGTCGGGCGGGTGGACAAGGCTCTTGAAGCGGTCGAGGGCGTGACCGCGGCTTCGGTGAACCTTGCTGCTGAAACCGCCTCTGTCACCTATCTCGAAGGGGCGGTGACGGTCGAGGCGTTGCGCGCAGCAACAGCGGCTGTCGGCTATCCCGCGAAGGTCGTCGATGCAGGGACGAGCGCTGAGGATACGGGCGCACGCAAAGAGGCAGAGGCGGGTCTACTCAGGCGCAATCTGATCATTGCGCTGGTTCTTGTGCTTCCTGTTTTCCTCCTTGAAATGGGGGGGCATGTGTTTTCCGATATTCACCACCTGATCGATATCGTAATCGGAACGCAGTTGTCTTGGGAGTTCCAATTCTGGATGACGACCCTTGCTCTTGTTTGGCCGGGGCGTCAGTTTTACCTCAAGGGGTTTCCTGCTTTGTTGCGCGGCGCACCCGATATGAACAGCCTTGTCGCGGTGGGGACCACGGCCGCCTATGGCTATTCGGTGGTGGCTACCTTTGCGCCGCAGGTGCTCCCCGAGGAGGCGAGGGCGGTGTATTTCGAGGCGGCGGGCGTCATTGTGGTTCTGATCCTTCTCGGGCGGATGATGGAGGCACGGGCCAAAGGGCGGACCGGCGCCGCCATTCGCAAGCTTATCGGGCTTCGTCCGAAAACAGCGCGATTGAGCCGTGATGGTGTCGAAATTGAAGTCGCGCTCGAGGACATCGGGGTCGGTGATCTTGTCGTCGTGCGCCCCGGTGAGCGGATCGCCGTCGATGGCGAGGTGGTTTCGGGCGAGAGCTATGTCGACGAGAGCATGATTACGGGCGAGCCTGTGCCCGTGTCCAAGAGCGCAGGCGCTCATGTGGTGGGCGGCACGGTGAATGGTGACGGGCTTTTGACGTTCCGTGCGGTGAATGTCGGGGCGGATACGGTGCTCTCGCAGATCATCCGCATGGTCGAGGAGGCGCAGGGTGCCAAGCTTCCGATTCAGGCGTTGGTGGACCGTGTGACGCTTTGGTTTGTGCCTGCGGTCATGGGGCTTGCCGTGCTTACCGTTCTCGGCTGGTTGGTGGTGGACGGGTCGTTGACCCATGCGCTTGTTGCGGGGGTTTCGGTGCTTATCGTGGCTTGTCCTTGTGCGATGGGCCTTGCGACGCCAACATCGATCATGGTCGGGACGGGCAGGGCGGCCGAGCTTGGGGTCCTTTTCCGCAAGGGGGACGCACTTCAGTCTCTAACAAGGCTCAAAACAGTTGGTTTCGACAAAACAGGCACGCTCACCGAGGGGCATCCGAAGCTCACCGATTTCGAGGTGAAAGAGGGCCTTGATCGTGCGGCGGTGCTTGCCGTCGTCGCGGCGGTGGAGTGGGGGTCGGATCATCCGATCTCGCGCGCGATTGTGGCCGCGCATGAGGGCGCAGTTCCCGAGGTCGAGAAGTTCAAATCGCTGGCGGGCTATGGGCTCGAGGCGATGGTCGAGGGGCAGCAGGTCTATGTCGGAGCGGATCGTTTGATGGTGAAGAAAGGGATCGCGCTCGGTCCCTTCGAGGCGCGGGGGCGGGAGCTTGCGCGATTGGGGCGCACTCCGCTCTATGCCGCAATTGACGGAGAGGTGGTTGCTGTGGTCGCGGTGGCGGACCCCGTGAAGCCTGAGGCCGAGGCAACGATCAAGTCTCTACACAAGCAGGGGATCGAAGTTGCGATGATCACCGGCGACAATCAATCGACGGCGCGGGCGATTGCGCGGCAGCTCGGGATCGATCACGTGGTGGGCGAGGTGCTTCCCAAGGGGAAGGTCAAAGCGATCGAAAAGCTTCAGGGGCCTGTGGCCTTTGTCGGGGACGGGATCAATGACGCGCCCGCGCTGGCCACTGCGGATGTGGGGATTGCGGTCGGGAGCGGCACCGATGTGGCGATGGAAAGCGCGGATGTTGTCCTGATGAGCGGGGACACGCAGGGTGTTGTGACGGCGCTCCATCTGTCGCGGGTGGTGATGCGGAACATCAAGCAGAACCTTGTGTGGGCGTTCGGCTATAACGTGCTTCTGATCCCCGTGGCGGCGAGCGGGATGCTGTCGCCCATGTTGGCGGCGGGTGCGATGGCGCTTTCGAGTGTGTTCGTGCTCTCCAATGCGCTGCGACTTCGGTTTGTTCAGGCCCCAAAATAGAGACTAATCATGCCCAAGAAGCATGAAATCCAATTTTTAGAGCATAGGCTCTAGTATAAGCGACGAAAAGGAGTGGAGAGGTGAACATCGGTGAAGTGTCGGCCCGCTCGGGGCTTCCGACGAAGACGATCCGCTATTACGAGGATATCGGGCTGGTCGAACCGCTTCGGTCCGAGAACGGCTATCGGCGGTTCCGCGAGAGCGACTTGCACAAGCTCGCTTTTCTGGGGCGGGCGCGGCACATGGGATTTTCGATCGAGGATTGCCGCACGCTGCTGCATCTTTGGGAGGATCGGACACGGGCGAGTGCGGACGTGAAAAAGCTCGCCAAGGAGCGGCTCGCGCAGATTGATCGCAAGCTCGAAGAGCTCAAAGAGATGCGCAACACGCTTGCGCATCTTGTCAGTTGCTGTGCCGGAGATGATCGGCCCGATTGTCCGATCCTGAGCGACCTCAGCGGGATTTAGAAATCGAGACCGAGGTCAAGCGTTTTGGCCGAATGGGTGAGCGCGCCCGACGAGATGTAATCGACGCCCGTCGCGGCGACTTCGGCGATGCGTTCAAGCTTCATGTTGCCCGAGGCTTCGGTCTTGATCCGTCCATCGACCATTTTCACCGCTTCGATGAGGGTCGGGGTGTCCATGTTGTCGAGCAGGACGACATCGGCACCGCCCGTTTCGAGGACTTCGGCAAGCTGGTCGAGGCGATCCACTTCGATTTCTACGCGGACCATATGCGAGGCGACGGCTTTGGTCGCGTTCAGCACAGCGGCGATTCCGCCAGCGGCTGCGATGTGGTTGTCCTTGATGAGAATCGCATCGGAGAGTGAGAAGCGGTGGTTGAAGCCGCCGCCGTGGAGCACTGCCTGTTTCTCGACGATGCGCAGACCCGGAGTTGTTTTGCGCGTGCAGGTGACACGGGCGTTCGTGCCCTTGGTTTGGGCGACAAAGCTGGCGGTGAGGGTCGCGATTCCCGTCAGGCGGCCCGCAAAGTTCAGCGCCACACGCTCGCCCGAGAGAATCGAGGCGGCCGAGCCTTTGATCGTCATGAGGACATCGCCCTTGGTACAGGGTTGGCCGTCGGAAATGTGGGTAGTTACCTCTAGGGTCGGGTCAACGAGATGGAATGCGATGCGTGCGATCTGCATTCCCGAGACGACGCCGTTTTCGCGGGCATTGAGGCGCGCTTCGTAGGTGGTGCCAGCGGGAATCACCGCGCGGGTGGTCACATCGCCATAGGTTCCGAGATCTTCGAGAAGGGCGGAGCGCACCAAGGGTTCGAGAATCAGGTCGGGGAGGGTGGCGAAGGTGCTCATGGTCACTCCTTGGCGATGCTGTTTCTGAGGGCGAGCGCCTCGGTCAGAGTTATGCGGGTGCGGGTGCCGACTTCGCCATCGGTGATGGGAAAATCGGTGCGGAAATGCGCGCCGCGGCTTTCCTCGCGCAGGAGAGCGGCAGCGGTGATGAGGGTCGCCGTTGCGGTCATGTTGCGAAAGGTTTCCGAGGTGCTTTGCTCTTCGAGAGCGGCAATGGTGCGAAGCGCGGTGACCAGCGTTTCGGCAGTGCGGACCACGCCGACGTTGTCGGTCATGGTACGACGAAGCTGCATCACAAGCGCGTCGTCGGGCATATCGCCTTGGCCGTCGAAGGTGACGTCGATCTCGGGCGCTTCGGATTCGGCGATGATTTCGCTGATGCCGTCGGCACAGATGCGGGCATAGACGAGCGCTTCGAGAAGGCCGTTTGAGGCAAGGCGGTTCGCGCCGTGAAGACCCGTGGAGGACGCCTCGCCGCAGACCCAGAGGTTATCGAGAGACGAGCGGCCTTTGTCGTCGGTGTCGATGCCGCCCATGTGGTAGTGCGCGGCGGCGGCAACGGGAATCGGATCGACGGCGGGGTCAAAGCCGTTGCGGGCGCAAGCCTCGGCCACGGCGGGAAATTGGGTTTTGACGCGTTCGCCAAGCACGGCGCGGGTGTCGAGCATGGGGCGAAGGCCCGCTTGGGTCTGGGTATAGACGGCGCGGGCGACGATATCGCGGGGGGCCAGCTCGGCGTCGGGATGCTCGGTGAGCATGAAACGTTCGCCGTGCTTGTTGATCAGGATCGCGCCTTCGCCGCGCAGGGCTTCGGTCGCGAGGGGGGCGGGGTCCTCGCCCACGTCGATGGCGGTGGGGTGGAACTGCACGAATTCGGGGTCGGCGATGACGGCTCCTGCACGGGCGGCCATGCCGATGACCTGACCGCGAATGCGCGGCGGGTTGGTGGTCAGCGCGAAGAGACCGCCCGAACCGCCAGCGGCCACAAGGTAGGCGGGGCCCTGAATGGTGATGGGCGCAGAGCCTTTGGGCTTGGCCGAGACGACTTGAACGCCATTCACGCGGTTTCCGTCCATCACGAAGCCCGTGGCCAGAGCGCCTTCGAGCACCTGGATCGCGGGTTCGTCGCGCACTTGGGCGATGAGGGCTTTCATGATCTCGGCGCCCGCTTGGTCGCCCTTGACGCGGACGACACGGGCGTAGGAATGCGCCGCTTCGCGGTTCATCACATAGCCGCCCTCGGGGGTGCGGTCGAAGGGGGTGCCGAGGTTGGTCAGATCGAGGATATGCTCGCGCGCCTCGCGGGTGACGCGGTCGGCCACGTTCCAATCGACGGTGCCGGCGCCGGCAACGACGGTATCGTGTGCGTGGCTTGCGGGGCTGTCGCCCGAATCCATCGCTGCCGCAACGCCGCCTTGGGCCCAAGCCGAACTTGCGCCGATCCCGAGCGTTTCGGGCGAGATCATCAGCACAGGCCGCGGGGCAAGCCGAAGGGCCGCGTAAAGAGCGCCGAGGCCCGCGCCAATGATAACGACGCGATCAGTGCTGATCTCTTGCATGGAAGGTTCCTTAGATGCCCAGCTTGACGCTGAGGTCGATCATACGTTGCACCGCAAGACGGGCCTTGTCCGAGACTTCAGGGTCGACAAAGACCTCCTCGGTCATGGTGTGAAGCGACCAGAGCACTTTTTCGAGCGTGATCTTCTTCATGTAGGGGCACATGTTGCAGGGCTTGGCAAAGTCCACTTCGGGCAGGCTGTCCGCGATGTTCGACGCCATGGAGCATTCGGTCACGAGCATGGCCTTGGCGGGTTTGTTGTCGCGCACCCATTTGATGATGCCCGAGGTCGAGCCCGAGTAATCCGCTTCGGCCACGACCGAAGGCGGGCATTCGGGGTGGGCGATGATTTTCACATCGGGGACCATCTCGCGGTAGGCGCGCAGATCCTCGGCCTTGTATTCTTCGTGCACGATGCACGAGCCCGGCCAGTAGACCACGTTCTTGTGGCTTTCGTTGGCGACGTTCTGGGCGAGGTATTGGTCGGGGGTCATGATGACCGTGTCCGACTCCATCGCGTTGACGATCTGGAGCGCGTTCGACGAGGTGCAGCAGATGTCCGAGGCGGCTTTGACCTCGGCGGTGGTGTTCACATAGGAGACCACGGGCGCGCCGGGGTATTTGGCGCGCATTTCCTCGATCCCTGCGGCGGTGATGCTTTCGGCGAGCGAACAGCCTGCGGCGACATCGGGGATCAGGACCGTTTTCTCGGGGTTCAGGATCTTGGAGGTTTCGGCCATGAAATGGACGCCGCCCTGAACAATCACCTTTTCTTTGACCTCGGTCGCTTTGATCGCGAGCTGGAGGCTGTCACCGACAAAATCGGCCACACCGTGATAGATGTCGGGGGTCATGTAGTTGTGCGCGAGGATCACCGCATCCCGCTCTTTCTTGAGCGCGTTGATTGCAGCGACATAGGGCGCGGCGATGGCCCAATCGGCGGGAGAGACCACGCGGTCCATCCGTGCGTAAAGATCGGCCATCGAAGCGGCAAGCTCGGGATTGGGCGCGAGATCGTAATGTTCGGCAAGGCCAGCGCGCATGGAAACAAGATCAAACATGGCAATTCCCCCAAAAGAAATGTCACGTGGTGTTTACACCCTGACGCGCTGCGTTCCAGTCCGAATTCGGCAATGGACAGAGATTCGCGCCGATTTGTTGCCCGACGCGGCGCGTTGAGGAAATATTATGCTCCTATCGGCGCGGGATCGGTGGATTCACAATCACAGCGCGGCGATGATCTCGGCACCCAGTCCCGCAATCGCGCGGCCTGTCGCGTCGGCGATGGCGGCGGAGCCTTCGCCGTTCAAAGGCACCTGAATGTCGAAGCTGCGCATGCGGTCGGAAATCACGCCGTCGGGGGAGGACAGCGCGAATTGGCCCGAAAGCTGGAAGTTGCCGTTGGCGCGGGCGAGCATTTTGTCGACGCGCACGGTAAGTTCCGCTTGGGGCCATGTTTCAAGCGGCCAAGGCTCGGCGGCGACGCGGGCTGTTGTGGCGCGCGAGAGATGCGAGACGAGCGAGGAGGTAAAGGCGCGGGTCGGATCATCGGCCCAAAGCGTATCGGTCACGGTGCGGATCGAACCGTCCTCGGATTCGTAGGCGATTTCCGAGGCTTCGGCATAGGCGGGCAGGGTGGTGTCCTTGACCTCGATCGAGCTTACCGCGATGCGCACCGCTTTTGCGGGGGCGGGCGGCTCGACCAGATAGAGCGCGGGATCGGAGCCACAGCCCGCAAGTGCAAGGCCAGAGAGAAGGAAAAGGCGGCGTTTCATGGTCTTATCTCCCTAGAAGCAGCGATGCGGGATCGCGTTCGAGTTGGCGCGAGAGGGCTTCGACGGCGCGGGCCGCATCGCTCACATCGCGCAGGGCTCTGATGGTTTCGTCGCTGAAGTCCGACCGGTTGCCATAGCTGGCGATGACGCGCTCGGCGGTGGCGAGAACGCCTTTGAGCTGTTCGCTCAGGCGGGGCAGATCGGCCATGGTGACGCGGAAATCGCTGGCGGCCACATCGATGGATTCGGCGGCGGCCTGAGCCGAGTTCAGAGCGGCGTTGAGATTATCGACGGCACCGCCGCCGCGCAGTTCGGCCACGGCAAGGCGGACCTCGTCCAATGCATCGGTCAGCGACTGGGGCAGGGCGCGTGCGCCGTCGGTGTTGATGACCGCATCGGCAGAGGCAAGGAACGTCGTTGCTTGGGTGATAAGCGCCTCGGCCTCTAGGCTGTTCGCCTTAGCCGTGAGGGTGCGCAGGTCCTCGATCAAGGCGGGCACGTTTTCGGAGGCGGTCGACAGGTTGTTCGCCGTGGTTTCGGCGGCGGTCAAAGCGCGGGTGAGGGTGCCCGAGACATCGGCGCTGCGCAGTTCCTCGGTGATGGTGCGAAGATCGGTGATGGTGGCCCGCAGATCGGTCGGGATCGCCTGAAGATCGGGGCTGTTTATCAAAGCGCTGGTGTCTTCAAGGAGGGTGCGGGTCGCGGGGGCCACGGTGCGAAGATCGGGATCGGCGGCAAGGTCTTCGATGCTGGCCATGGTCTTGATGGCCTGATCAAGCAGCTCTTCGATCGGAAGCGAGTTGATCCGTTCGATCATGCCTTCGGCGGTGGCGGTGAAATCGGGGATGTTCGAGCGCACGGAGGGCAGGATTGGCTCGTCCTCGCCGCGCAGGATGAGCGAGGCATCGGGGGTGTCGTTCATCATGACCAACTCGACGATGAGCGAGGAACTAAAGATACCCGAGGTGGCCAGACGCGCCCGCATACCGTTTTCGACCGAGACCCGAAGGAAGTCGATGGTTTCCTCGGTGGTGGCGTCATTGGGCATGCCGAGACGCAGCGGATCGAGGTTGAGCGAGGCAAGGAGCGTGATCGCCTGATCGGGGTTTTCGTCGTTTACTTGCGCACGGATTTCCGAGACTTCGCCGACTTCGATGCCTGCGAACTGGACCGGCGCGCCGGGGGTGAGGCCGCTGACCGACTCGCCGAAGGCGACCGAGACGGCGACACCGTTCTGAACGCGACCGACAAAGATCGAGCGGCGGGCCTCGGCCTCTTCGTCGTAGATGTCGAAGACTGCGCTCGTGCTGATCGAACCGCCGTTCTCGAAGATCGAGTCAAAGGCGATGCCGCCCGAGAGGATCGTCGCGATGCTTTCCACGTTCAGGGCAAGGCCGCCGCTTCCGAAGGAGACGGAGAAGCCCGAAGTATCCCAGAAACGGGTGGCGGAATTGAGGAGCTTGTCATGCGGGGCGTCGATATAGGCGTCGATCAGGATCGCATCGCCCGTTGACGTCAGGCGCGGGGTGCCCAGACGACCGACCTCGAGTCCGCGGTAAAAGATCGGAGCGCCCGCGCTGACCATCTGGCCGTCGGCGGCACGCAGCGTGATGCGGGTGCCTTTGTAATTGGGGAGAACCGAAGGCGGGGTCGATGCACCGTCGAAGCTGGTCTTTGCCGTTCCGATCCGGTCGTCCCATGCGCCTTGGATATAGACGCCCGATAGAACCGTGGAGAGGCCCGAAATGCCGCGCGCGCTTACCTCGGGTTCGACAACCCAGAAGGTCGCGTCTTCGTCGAGATAGGGCACCACGGCTTTGTTCACGCGGGCATAGACGATGACTTTGGTCAGATCTTCGGTAAAGTCGACGCGCTCCACCTCGCCGATGGTCACGTCGCGGTATTTGATGAGCGTTTCGCCTGCGGTAACGCCCGAGGCTTCGTCGAACAGAATCTCGATCAGAACGCCACGGTCGGAAAAGCTCTGCCATGCCAGACCGAGCGCAAGCACGAGCGACAGGAGCGGCACGGCCCAAAGCGGCGAGAGATTGCGCCAAAAGCTCCGCTTGATCGGTTGAAGGTCCAATTCGGAAGGCTGTTGATCAGACACGCGGCGTCTCTTTCTCTGTGTCCCAGATGGTTCTGGGGTCAAAACTCTGGGCGGAGATCATCGTGCACACGACCGAGACCGTAAAGGAAAAGGCCGCAATCCCCGGTGAAACCGTCACAATAAAGTCCATCTGGAGCAAGGCCGTCAGGATCGCAACGACAAATACGTCGATCATCGACCAACGGCCGATGAATTCCACGATTTCATACATATGGAGCCGCCCCACATCGCGAGTGCGGATGCCCTTTTTCACCGACCACGCGAGATAGGCGATGGCGATGAACTTGCCGATGGGAATGATAATGGAGGCGAAGAACACGACAAAGGCCACCCAAAGATCGCCGTGCTGGGCAAGGTCGATGACGCCGCCCATGATCGAGCTTTCGTGGGGGCGGCCGAATTGGGTCATGCGCAGCATCGGATAGATGTTCGCGGGCACATAGGCGATGAGACCCGCCCACCACCATGCCCAGACCTTTTGCAGGGCAAGGGTGTCGCGGCTTTGCAGGGTCGAGCCGCAACGGACGCAGAGGGCAACGCCTTGGTCGTGGACGCGACCGCAACGGGTGCATCCAACGAGACCTGCCGCGCGTGCGGTCAGTACAGACGTCGGTTTTCCAGTGTTTTCCATACGGTCAGCTTACACATAAAGGTGTCTTTGAGAACGGTGACGACGACAAGCCCGCAAAAGGCCCAGAAGGCGGGGCCGATGAGAACGGTGGCGAGACCCGTGACCTTGATCAGGGCGACGCCGACACCGACGATGAAAATCTCGGCCATGGACCAAGGCGACAGGCGCTCGGCAAGGCGGAAGGCCTCGGGTGCATAGCGGGCGGGGTAATGTCCGAGCGACATCGGCGCGAACACATAGATCAGCGCCATGAACCGCACCAACGGCACGACGATGATCAGCGCCCCCAAAAGGATCGCGACAGGGAGCATGAAGCCGTCGGAAAAGGCCAGCACCGCATCGAAGACCGAGGATCGCGTGATCCGCCCGCCTGCCTGAAGTTCGAGAAAGGGAAAGAAGATCCCCGCACACATCAGAACAAAGGCGGTGGCGGCGAGCATGAGGATCTGGGTCATCGCGCTTTTGCGGGGGCGCAAGAGGGTATGGCCGCAGCGCACGCATTTCGCAGCCATGCCGATGGGCACGTCGGTTTCCTTGTGCAGCGCGTCACAGGTCGGACATGCGATAAGCCCGTTGGGGGACAGTTTGTCCTGATGGGCGTGAATGGGGTTCATACGTGATTTGATCCGTTTGCCTTGGTCTATTGTAGTCGGGGCGGCGGGGGGTGCAAGGCGGCATGGCTTTTGGCACGGCGGCTTTGCGCCTAGGTTGTCACGGACTGCGGGCCGAGGCGCAGGCGCATGGAGGCGCGCAGGCGGGTCGAGATGTGATCCACAACCAAGGTGAGCGCGGCCGACACCAGCAAAAGCACGACGACGCGGTCGAGACGGAGTTCCTGCACGTTCTTTTCGATGAAAAAGCCCAGAGTGCCGAGCCCCAAAAGGCCCATGATCGCGGAATCGCGGATGATGATTTCCCAGCGATAGAGGCAGAGCGCCCAGATCGTCCCGCTCTGGCGCGGGAGGAGTTCGTAGCCCCAAAGCGAAAGGCCGCTTGGCGCATCGGGACGCAGAGCGAGGCCGCGGCTTTGTTGGCCGAGCAAATGGGCGATGATCGCGCCGTTATGGAGGCCAAGGGCAAGGACCGCAGGGAGCAGCGAGGGGCCGAGGATTTGAAGAAAGACGAAGGCCAGCATGTAATCGGGGATCGAGCGCAGGACGACGAACACGCCATGGGCGATGATCGAGCCGATGCGGCCCGAGACGCGGGGCACGAGCACAGGAAAGCCGAAGATCGCGATGAGCGTGGCAAGGGCCAAGGCGACTTGGGCAAGGATCACTGTTGTGAGCGTTCCGGGGAGGGCTTGGGTTTCGAGGAGTTTGGTCAGCCATGGGAGGAGCTCGCCGCCATTGCGGAGCGGGGCGGGGACGATGTCCTCGGTCAGAAAGCGGATCAGAGCGCCTTCTCCCATCGGGGGGAATTTCTGCAGGGCCAGAAGCCAGAGCGCGGCGACAAGGTAAAGCGGCGTCAGGCTCCACCGCATCCAGAGCCGCACGGGGAGGATCAGGGCGAAAAAGAGATAGAGGACGGCGGCGGCCTGAGAGTAATGGGCCTGACGGAAAAAGGTTTCGAGCAGATACCCGAGCGTCGGAAGGCCGATGAACCCAAGGACTGCCGAAGAGCGCAGCCCGCATTCGATGCGATAGAGCGCATAGGCTTTGATCTGGTCCCACGCGAGAGGGAGCCGCGCATAAAGGATGAGCGAGGTGCGCGGGGTCGAACGGGGCAGGGCGCTTGCCGCCGATTGGGGCGTTTCGCTCAAGAGGTCGGAAAAGACGCGGGCGAAGATGCCCGAATAGGGAATGCCGATCGCCAAGAGGCCCGTGAGGGGTCCAAGGCCCGTGACCTGCATGAGAAGGAGCGCCCAAAAGAGTTCGTGGATCGAGCGGAGCGTCACGCAGAACCCGCGCACGACGGGATTGGCATAAAAGGGCGCAAGGACGAGGCCGATGGCGGCGGCGAACAGCACACCGACAAGGGCAAAGGCCACGGTGAGCGCTGCGCCCAGCCAAAGCCCGTCGGTGCCGAAGTCGGGGGTGAGAAACCCGCGCCCGAGTGCCACAAGCGTGTTCCACGGATCGGGGCGGTTGCTTTGAAGATCGGAGAGTCCGAGCGCAATGAGGCTGAGTGCAACAAAGGCCCAGAGGCCGAATTTGCGCGCACGGGCGGCCGTCATGCGTAGAGCTCTGCGACCTGAGCGTCGGTGAGATCGACGGCGGCGAGGTCGAAGGTGATCCTCCCGCCTTTGAGACCGATGACGCGGGTCGCGTGGGCACGGGCAAGGTCTACGTTGTGGAGCGCCATGACCGAGGTGGAGAACCGCGCGTGCAACTGCTCGATCAGATGGTGGCCTTGGGTGATGTCCACCGCCGAGACGGGTTCATCGGCAAAGACCACCTCGCCGCCGCGATAGAGGGCGCGGGCGATGGCAACGCGCTGGCGCTGGCCGCCCGACAGCGTTTCGGCGGGTTTGCGGAGCATGTCGGGAAGACCGACCGAGGCGAGGATGGCCCCGACCTCGCTTCGATCCTTGGCCCGCGGATAAACCAGCGTGCCGAGGTTGCGGAGCGTGCCGAAGTCGTCGAGCCGCCCCGTATAGACGTTGTGGAATGTCGAAAGCTGGGGCACCAGCCCGAGATCCTGCGGCACGAGGGCCGCGCGGTGGGTGGTTTTTTCCACCTCTTCGCGCAGAGCGGCCAGAAGCGTGCTTTTGCCCGTTCCTGACCGTCCCAGAAGCGCGATCCGCTCGCCGATGCCGACAGTCAGCGTGACATCGGTAAGGACGGGGGTTTCCCCCCATCCCAGTGTTCGCTTTTCCAGATGCACGATCCCGCCCATCGTGCTCACTCGAGAATGTCGAGTGCGCGCGCCGTGTCCTCGATCGGGGTATAAAGCGCGTTCGTGGCCTCGATAAAGGCAGAACGCGGGAAAGAGGCCAGAAGATCGGCGTCTGTCATGCCGAGCAATGCGGCCTGAACCTTGTCGGCGAATCCTTCGCCGAAGGTCGCATCGACATCACCGCGAATGGTCCAGTTGTAATCAGGATAGGGCGGGGTCTTCCACAAGAGCGTGGTGTTCTCGGCCTCGGCGGTGCCGAGCGCGCTGTCGTAAACGGTGAAGTTCAGCGCACCGACCTGATAGGCACCCGAAGAGACAAGACGAAGCGTCTGGCCGTGATCGCCCGAAAAGCCGACCTCGGAGAAGAACTCGTCGGGGGCCATGCCTGTTTCCTGACGGATGTGGAATTCGGGCATGAGACGGCCCGAGGTGGAGGTCTGGGCCCCGAAGGTAAAGCTCATGCCTTGGGCCGCGAGGGGAAAGCCGTCGCTCGGTTCAAGGCCGGTTTCGCTGTTGGCGATGAAATAGGTGACAAAGGTTTCATCCTCGACGCCTTGGGCGATGGCGCGGGCGCCATCAACGGCAAGACGCGCCTGAACGCCCGAAAGTCCGCCGAACCAGCCAAGCTGGATCTGGTTGTTGCGGAACGCCGTGACCGATGCGGCATAGCTTTTGACGGGGACATACTCGACGGGAACGCCGAGCTTCTCTTCGAGGTATTCCGCGACCTTGCCGAAGCGTTCGACCAGCTTGGTTTCGTCATCATCGGGGATGGCGGAGAAATAGAGCGTGTCCTGTGCAAGGGCACCGCCAGCAGCAAGAACAAAGGTAAGAGCAATTAAAGAAACACGCATCACTTGGACCAATCAGTTCAATTCAGGATGCGGCGCGGATACCCCTTTGGGTCGGCAACTTGAAGTCACCAAAAGACAAAGGGGCCGATGGGCCCCTTGAAAGTCGCCATGATGTGACGCCGCTTAGACAGCGTCGGCAGCCTGACGTGCGATGGTGTCGATGTCGGCGCGTGCGATACCGATGTCGGCAAGTTCACGATCCGTGAGCATTGCAAGCTCGGCATAGGCTGCGCGGTAAGCGGCGCGGCGCTCGAGAGCTTTGGACACGAGGGCGACGATATTGGAAACGCCGAAACCTGCTGCGGGAAGTGCGATTTGAAGTGCCATATGTTTTTCCTTTCGTTTTGGCCCCGTATCGGGCCCGTCTGATAGGAGTAATATCGGCGCTAACAGTCGATCCGAGTAGTGCGAGTCTTCTCAATGCTGCAATGCAGAAAGTGAATAGCTCAGGCCAGCTGCCCCTCGATCAGCGACAGGATCGCGCGGTCGTCGGGTTTGGTGCCCGAGCGATAGGTGTCGATCACGGTGCCGTCGGTGCCGATCAGCACCTTGTTGAAATTCCAGCGCGGCTGGAAATTGTAATCCGTCTTGAGCCAGCGATAGAGCGGATGCGCCTGCGGCCCTGTCACCTTGATGATGTCGGTCATCGGGAGGGTCAGGCCATAGTTCACATCACAGAACTCTTTCACCGCTGCGGCATCGTTCAATTCCTGTCTGAAATCATCAGACGGCGTCGCCATCACAATAAGCCCACGCGGCCCATAGGTTTCATGCAGCGCCTGAAGCGCGGCATATTGGGGCGTGTATCCGCATTGCGAGGCGGTATTCACAA
>NZ_CP127166.1:45000-227229 GCF_030264275.1 Marivivens sp. LCG002
TGTGGAGCCTCCCTTGAGATACCACCCTTGCTCTGCTTGATGTCTAACCGCGGCCCGTTATCCGGGTCCGGGACCCTGCGTGGTGGGTAGTTTGACTGGGGCGGTCGCCTCCTAAACAGTAACGGAGGCGCGCGAAGGTTGGCTCAGAGCGGTCGGAAATCGCTCGTTGAGTGCAATGGCAGAAGCCAGCCTGACTGCAAGACTGACAAGTCGAGCAGAGACGAAAGTCGGCCATAGTGATCCGGTGGTCCCGAGTGGAAGGGCCATCGCTCAACGGATAAAAGGTACGCTGGGGATAACAGGCTGATGATGCCCAAGAGTCCATATCGACGGCATCGTTTGGCACCTCGATGTCGGCTCATCTCATCCTGGGGCTGGAGCAGGTCCCAAGGGTATGGCTGTTCGCCATTTAAAGAGGTACGTGAGCTGGGTTTAGAACGTCGTGAGACAGTTCGGTCCCTATCTTCCGTGGGTGTAGGATACTTGAGAGGAGTTGCCCCTAGTACGAGAGGACCGGGGTGAACGATCCACTGGTGGACCAGTTGTCGTGCCAACGGCAGTGCTGGGTAGCTATGATCGGACAGGATAACCGCTGAAGGCATCTAAGCGGGAAGCCCCCCTCAAAACAAGGTATCCCTGAGGACCGTGGTAGACCACCACGTCGATAGGCCGGAGATGTAAGCGCAGTAATGCGTTCAGTTGACCGGTACTAATGGTCCGATAGGCTTGATTTGATCCAGTAAAAGCAACGCTGCAAATCAAAAGCCATACACCAACAATGTGTACATGACTTGGAATTCTTGGTTCTTTCTCGGTCTGGTGGCTATAGCACGAGCAAAACACCCGATCCCTTTCCGAACTCGGCCGTTAAGTGCCGTCGCGCTGATGGTACTGCGTCTTAAGACGTGGGAGAGTAAGTCACCGCCAGACCTAGTAAGAACCAAAATTCTCTCTAAACGATAGCAAATCCCATCACATAACCCAGATGGGAAACAACTTAGCGCCAAGCTAAAAATGGCGCGGGATGGAGCAGCCCGGTAGCTCGTCAGGCTCATAACCTGAAGGTCGTAGGTTCAAATCCTACTCCCGCAACCAAGTCTTAAAAAGCATAAAAAACTCAGGTCGTACGCAGTAAGCGCCCGTGGAATGTTTGCTTCCCTATTCGGAGAGGGCGTTTGAGTTCTTGCTGGCTCCGACTTAGTGACGTGCGGCGTCGCCTAATGATTGCTGTTTGCATAAACGGCGCAAGCGCGGGCGAGGGCGTAGGAGGCTCTGACCCCGTCGAGAAGGAGGCCTTGGGTTCTTCTTTGCAGATCATCGCGTAGATGCGCCATACCTGCACAGCCCAAGACGATCGTGTCGACCCCATCGGTGGCCATGGTCTTCTGAATCGCCGTTGCGAGTGTTTCGCGCGTCTCTGCGCTGCCTTCGTCGATCGTCAGAACGGGCAGATGGCTTGCCTGCACGCTTTGGCAAGACGCAGCGAAGTTCTGCTGAACAATGTTCTTTTCGATAACAGGGATCGAGACGGCGAGGGACGTTACGACCGAAAACCGTTTGCCGAGCAGGGTGGCCATGGTGAAAGCGGCTTGACCGATTCCGAGCACGGGCACGGTTGATTTCGCGCGGGCGGCTTCGAGCCCTGTGTCGTCGAAGCAGGCGATGACGATGGCATCCGCGCCTTCGGCTATCGCGGTCCCGACAAGCGCGAGGACGCCCTTGATCGCGGTTTCTCCGTCTTCGGGTCCTTGAATCGCGGCGGGGCCGTCGACATTCGTGTAGCCGATCACCTCATCGGTGCCGCTCAGGGTCTTGACCACCTCTGTCACCCGTTCGGTCATGGCCTCTGTGGCGTTCGGGTTGATATAGGCGATGCGCATCACACGCCCTTTCCTGCATCCGAGCCCGCGCGTGCGCGGCGGATGTTCATAGCGCAGACCAGCAAGAGGAAGGCGAGGATGATCAGCAAAGAGAAGCTCGTCGTCAAAGTGCCCAAGGCATAAATCACGGGGGTCGTGACGTTGGTCGTCATCCCGAACACCTCGAGCGGGAGGGTGTTGTAACTCCCTGCGGTCAGAAGCGTGCGGGCGAATTCGTCATAGGAGAGGGTAAAGCCGAAGAGGGCAACGCCGATGAGCGAAGGCGCGATGATGGGCAGCACCACAAAACGGATCGTTTGCCATGCCGTCGCGCCCTGATCGCGGGCGGCTTCTTCGAAGCTTTTGTCGAAGCGGTTGAAGACCGCAAACATGATCAGAAGACCGAAGGGTAGGGTCCATGTGAGCTGAGAGCCGAAGCCCGAGGTTGCCCAATGCACCTTGAATCCGAGTTGGTTGAAGATAAGCCCCACACCGAGCGAGATGAGGATCGACGGGATCACCAGCGAGGTGATCGCCGCATAAAAGAGGATCGCCGAGCCTTTGAAGTTTTTGCGAAAGGCCAATCCCGCCGACACAGAGACGACGACCGTCGTAACCATGACCATAAGACCGAGAACGAACGAGCGGCGGAATGCGCCCCAGATGTCGCCGACCGCCTGTTCGCGGAAGAGGTCGTGGAACCAAAAGGTAGAGACCCCGTTCATTGGAAAGGTTAGCCCGCCCTCGGGTCCCTGAAAGCTCAGGATGCCGATTGTGATGGTCGGCCCGTAGAGAAAGAGCACGAAGAGCGCGAAGAAGGCGGCGAGGACATAGAAGCTGAGCGGTCTTTGTTCCATGTCAGAGTTCCTTTCGGATGTTCACAAAGCGAAGCAGGATGCCGATCACCAGAAGGACGGTGCAGAGCAGAACGACGGCTGTTGCGGCGGCCGAGGGATATTGCAAAAGCCCGATGTCGTTCGAAATCAGCCGCCCCACATTCGCGCGCTGGCTTCCCGACATGAAACGGACGGTGATGAAGTCGCCCATGACAAGCGTCACGACAAAGATCGTTCCGATCATGATCCCCGGTTTGGTCAGGGGAATGATGACATTGACAAGCGTTTGGAAACCCGTCGCCCCTGCGTCCCGTGCGGCTTCGAGCAGCGAATGGTCGATGCGCATCATGGTGTTGAAGATCGGCACGACCATGAAGAGCGTATAGAGATGCACAAAGGCAAGAATGACCGAGAAGTCTGAATAGAGGAGCCATTCGAGCGGTTCGTCGATGACGCCCCAGCTGATGAGTGTCTGGTTGGCGATGCCGTTGCGTCCCAAAAAGGGAATCCATGAAATCATGCGGATGATGTTCGAGGTCCAGAACGGGATCGTGCAGAGCAGAAAGAGTGCGATCTGCCATGTGAGGCTCTTCACATGGAAGGCGAGGAAATAGGCGACGGTAAATCCGATGCCGAGCGTCAGAACCCAGACGATTGCCGCGTATTTGAACGTCGCGCCAAAGACCCGCCAAACCACGCTTGATCCGAAAAGATAGCTATAGTTGTCGAACTGGAAGGCAGGATAGATCGAATATTCGGTCGAGCCCCAGAAGCTCACGATCACGATCATGATGATCGGCGCGACGAGAAAGCCCGAGAGGACGAGCGCGAGGGGCGCGGCCTGTAGCCATCCGATCAGATTGCGGGTCATGGGGTGCTCCGGAACGTGAGGGGAGAGGGGCGCGCCGCGTGGCGCACCCCTTTGTGTTCGATCAAGCGGCGATGAATTCGTTCCACTTGCGAACCATATACTGGTTCTCGTCCATGACGGCGTTCCAGCAGGCCACTGCGCCCATGCGATCCTCGAAGGAGCCGCCGTCGCGGGTTTCGCCTGCTTGGGCCAGAACATCGCCGGTGGGCGAAGTGATGACGTCGGTTGCGGGTTTGCCTTCGAACCAATAGCCCCACTCGTTTTCGGACATGAAGGCCTTGGAGGTTTCGGGAACGGCCGAGTAATACCCCTGACGCATCAGATAGCCGCCGACCCAGCCCGACAGATACCAGTTGATGTATTCATAGGCCGCATCGAGCGCCATGCCCGAGAGGTTGGCCGACAGACCAAGGCCGCCGCCCCACGAACGATAGCCTTCTTTGAGCGGCTGATAGACACAAGGAATGCCGCGCGATTTCACCGCCGTGATGGCGGGCGACCACATGGATTGGATAACGACTTCGCCCGAGGCCATAAGGTTCACGGATTCATCAAAGGTTTTCCAGAAGGCGCGGAACTGGCCTGCGCGTTTTGCTTCGGTAAAGATCGCAAAGGTCGCGTCGATCTCTTCCTTGGTCATGTTGCCTTTGTCGCCATACTGGATTTCGCCCATGGATTCGCAGACCATCGCCATATCCATGATGCCGATCGACGAGATATCGAGGATCGAGGCTTTGCCCTTGAATTCTGGGTTCAAAAGCTCGGTCCAGCTTTCGATCGGACGACCGATCAGATCGGGGCGGATGCCGAGCGTGTCGGCGTTGTAGATGGTCGGAATGAGGGTCATCCAGCCCGTCTCTTCCGACGCGAAAGAGGTGCCGCCCGGACCTTCTACAAAGCCGACGGAATGCGGCGCGGTGCCTTGGGCGATTGTGCTTTCGGGGGTGAGTTTGCCGTTGCGGAAAATACCCACGATCTTGTCGTAGTTGGCGATTTTCGAGGTATCCATCGCCTGAAGGTTGCCCGTCGGCCAGACTTTTTTGCAGATCCAGTATTCGATATCGGCGATGTCGAAGCTGTCGGGCTGGGTGGCGGCGCGCTGGGTCACGCTGTCGGAATCAAGCGCCGTCATTTCAAGGGTGAAACCGAGGTCCTCTTTGACCTTGGCGGCGACATCGTTGAGGTTGGACACGCCTGTGCCGAACTGGCGCAGGGTGATGTCCTTGATCTCTTGGGCCCAGATCATCGGGGCGGGAAGAGCGGCACTTGCGGCGGCGGCGACACCGCCCTTGAGAATGGCACGACGGCTATAACGCATTTTGGACATTTCGTATTTCCCTATCGGTTGGAGGTGGGGGTCAGGATTGGAGGCGGTGCAGCCGCCCCTCGTTCCAGGCGAGCATCACGCTGTCGCCCGGATTTTTGGGAGATTGGAAAAAGAGGGACTCGGGCACGAGCGAGAGAACCTCTTCGCCGTTTTCGGTAAGCGCGGTCAGAGCGACATGGCCGCCTTGATATTCAACCGCAGTCACAACAGCCGAGAGGCCGCTATCCGAGAGAAGAACATCATCGGCCCGCAGGGCGAACTTTGTGCCATTGACCGCAATGACGTTGTGGCCGCCCATGAATTTTGCGACAAATTCGGTTTTCGGCGCCGACCAGACATCGCGGGCAGGGCCTGCCTGTTCGATGACCGAATTGTTCATCACCACCAGTTCGTCGCCGAGGGCGAGCGCTTCGTCCTGTCCGTGGGTCACATGGATAAAGGTGATGCCGAGTTCGCGTTGGAGCCGCTTGAGTTCGGATCGCATGCGGATGCGCAGGAACGGATCAAGCGCGGACAAGGGTTCATCTAGCAAAAGAACCTTGGGCTGGGTGACAAGGGCGCGGGCCAGCGCCACGCGCTGTTGCTGACCGCCCGAAAGCTGGGCAGGGAAGCGATCCGCATAGGCCGTCATATCGACCAGTTCGAGAAGCTCGCGGGCTTTGGCGTGGCGGGTGGCCTTGTCGATGCCTTTCATCCGCAAGGAAAAGGCGACGTTGTCGAGCACCGACAGATGCGGAAAGAGCGCATAGTTCTGGAACATCATCGCGGTGCCGCGTTTGGCGGGCGCGAGATAAGAGACGTCGAACCCGTCGAGAACGACCGAGCCATCGGACACGCTCTCGTGACCTGCAATCATGCGAAGGGTAGAGGATTTACCGCAGCCCGAAGGCCCTAGGATGCAGACGTAAGAGCCTGGTTTGAAATGGTAATTGATGCGGTCCACGGCCAGTGTCTCGCCGTATTTCTTCGTCAGATTGACGAGTTCGAGATCGTATCCAGCACCCATTTCCACCCCATCCAGACGTTTGCAGGTCTTGTGTCGATGAGGTCAGCACAAACGATTCCGCGGGGCGGTAGCCATCGAAACCAAGTGCCGCGACGTCCGAAAATCACCGTTGCCCAGAATTTGGGCGCTTTGGGTCGGGGATGTTTCAAATTGTGCGCACAAAATTGTATACAATTGCGAAAACAATCTCGAATCAGATTTGTCGATTGCCCTTTGGTGCGTGTCGTTCCAATTTGATCCCAGAGGAATGACCATGACCGATTTGCAAGACGCCCCCCTGACCACCGACCGCTTGTCCGAGCTTCTGGAGCTTGCCATCCATGAGCACAGGTTGGCGCCGGGCACCAAATTGGGTGAAGACGAGCTTGGCGAGATTTATGGCGTCAGCAGAACCATCGTTCGCGCCGCGCTCCAGTCTCTCGCGCATCAGCGTTTGGTGGAGTTGCGCCGCAACAAAGGTGCCTTTGTCGCCCAGCCCAAGATCAAGGAAGCGCGCGAGGTTTTTGAGGCGCGCGCCCTTCTTGAGCCGCGCACCGCGCATTCGGCGGCGCTTCGGATTACCGACGCCCAGATCGCCGCGCTTCAGGCCCATATCGATGCAGAGCATGAGGCGATCCACAAAGGCGACCACGGGCGTGCGCTCTATCTTTCGGGGCAATTCCACATCGAGATTGCGAAAATCGCCGATCAGGAAACCATCGCGGCCTTTATCCAACAACTGATTTCACGATCATCGCTGATCATTGCGCTCTATTGGCAGAGACGGTCGGCGCTTTGTGAAAGCAACGCGCATCACGCCTTGATGAAAGCGTTCATCGCACGCGACGGGGATCGGGCGCAGGAATTGATGAACAGTCATCTTGTAGACCTGATGACCTCGCTTGATCTGCGCAACATTACGGCCACGCCGACGACGTTGCGCGACGCGCTTGTGGGGTCATAGGGTCTTGGTCCCTGTTGCGCCAGTCTGATCAGGACCGGATTCCGTTCGCTTGTTGCGCTGTCGAAAGAAGCCACTCCACAAAGCCATCTGCTTCGGGATGGGTCGTGCCGCCTGCAGGAATGATGACGTGGAAGGCTTCGTCGATGGGAACCTCGATGTCGAAGGGGGCGACGAGACGCCCTGACTCCAAACTTTGCGCGGCCAGCGATTTGCGGCCCAAAGCCACGCCCGCCCCTTGGGCGGCCAGTTCCAACGCGGCCAGCGATGTATCGAGATGCAGACCCGAGCCCGCGTCGACGCCTGTGACCCCTGCGGACTTGAGCCAGATCCCCCAGCCTTCGTGATAGCCGAGCACATGGAGCAAGCGCTGCTCCGCGAGATCGGCAGGCGTATCGAGGCGGGTCTGCGGCGCACAGAGCGGCGTGATCGTCTCCCACGTCAGGCGGTGACTGTTGAAGCCGGGCCAATGCCCCGTGCCGTATTGGATGTCGAGATCGAAGTCCTGATCCTCGGAGGGTTCGTTCCAGACCGAGGAGAGAAGACGGATTGACCGCCCCGGATGCCGGTCAAGGTAATCGGGCAATCGCGGTGCCAGCCAGCTCACTGCAAAGGAAACGGCACAGCGCAGAGTGAGCGCGTTGTTGCGGCGCTGGCCGAACACCTCGCGCGTGCCGATGGCAAGACGCTGGAGCGCGTCCTGCACCTTTGGCAGATAGGCTGCACCCGATTTGGTAAGCTCCAATCCGCGCGGGTGGCGCAGAAACAGCGGTGCGCGAAGATGGTGCTCCAGTGACTTTACATGCTTCGAGACGGCCGCTTGCGTGATGTGCAATTCGGCGGCCGCATGGGTGAAACTGAGCGTGCGCGCCGAGGCCTCGAACGCGCGCAGCCAAGTCAGAGGGGGCAGATCGAGGTTCATCGGAAACTCCAAAACAGAGCCATAACTTTTCGTATGGGTGATGCCCATGAATACGTCGTTTGACCGCGCCCCGCCAGAGTGATCATTCAGGTGATAACCAAGGGAGGTCACATGTTCCAAGTATTCCCCACGGCGCGTCTGCGCCCTTCGCCGTTCTATGCCTCTGCCGTGGCAGAGGGTATGACTGCAGCCAGCATCTATAACCGTATGATTATGCCGACGTCCTATGGCGATCCCGAGGGCGAATATTGGCGGCTGATCAACGGCGTCTCGCAATGGGATGTCGGGGTCGAGCGTCAGGTGCAATTGAAAGGTCCCGACGCGGGCCGTCTTGCCCAGATTCTGAGCCCGCGCGATCTCTCCACCTGCAAGGTGGGGCAGGGCAAATATGTGCCCCTGTGCAACCATCGCGGCACCATCATCAACGATCCGATCCTGCTCAAGCTGGCCGACGATCTCTATTGGCTTTCGATCGCCGACAGCGACATCTGGTTCTGGGCGAGTGCGATCGCCGCCGAACGCGGTCTTGATGTCGAAGTGTCCGAGCCTGATGTCTCGCCCATGGCGCTTCAGGGCCCCAAGGCAGAAGACGTGGTCGCGCATGTGCTGGGCGATTGGGTGCGCGATCTCAAATACTTCTGGTTCAAGGAAACCGAGATCAACGGGATTCCTGTCGCGGTTCAGCGGTCGGGCTGGTCCAAACAGGGCGGCTTCGAGATTTATCTCAAGGACGGGACGCGCGGCACCGAGCTTTGGAACATCTTCAAGGAAGCAGGTCAGCCTTGGGGGATCGGGCCGGGTGCACCGGCAACGGCAGAGCGGACCGAAAGCGGTCTCGTTTCGGTGGGCGGTGATACCGATGATATGACCAACCCCTTCGAAGTGCGCTTGGGCAAATATGTCGATCTCGATGTCGATGATGATGTGGTGGGCATCGCCGCTCTGCGCCGGATCAAGGCTGAGGGCGTCAAGCGTCACCAACTGGGGCTGGTGCTCGAGGGCGATGTGCCCGCGCCTTTGGGGTTCCGCCGCGAGGACATCACCCGCAACGGCGTGCGCGTCGGTATGATGACCAACTGTGTCTGGTCGCCAAGGATGAAGGCCAACATCGGCTATGCTCTGATCGATGCGGGCGTTCCCGAAGGCGAAACGGTCCAAGTGCAACGCGACAAGGGCGCCGTCGATGCGCGGCTTGTCCCCTTGCCCTTCCTCTGAGGTCGTCATGCGGGCCCATTTCGAAAGTCCCTCGTGGCAGGATGCCAACCATGTGGCTCTTTCGCCGCTGTCCTTTCTCAAGCGGGCCGAGAGGGTTTACGCCGCTCGCCCCGCCACCACCTGCGGCGAGACCACGCGCAGTTGGAGCGAGGTCGGGCGTCGTTGCCGTGCGGTAGCGGCAGGGCTTGCGGCGCGCGGTGTCGGGATCGGGGATACGGTCGCGGTTCTTGCGCCCAATGGGCCCGAGCTCTTTGAATTGCACTACGCAGTGCCCTTGGCGGGCGCAGTGCTCAATGCCATCAACACGCGCCTCGACCCCGAGACCGTGGCCTATATCCTCGGGCATTCGGACGCGGTGATGGTCATCGTCGATCCGACGCTCCGCGCGTTGCTGAACGATGCTTTGGCGCATCTGGGGCGCGATTTGCCCGTTCTGGGGTTCGATGATTACGAGACGCTGGCCGCGCTTGAGCCGATGGACTGGACCCTTCCCAAGGACGAGGGACAGGCGCTTGCGCTCAATTATACCTCGGGCACATCGGGCAAGCCCAAGGGCGTGATTTATCATCACCGCGGGGCCTATCTTATGGCGATGGGATCGGTCGCGGGCTGGGCATTGCCGCCGCATCCGACCTATCTGTCGGTCGTGCCAATGTTCCATTGCAACGGCTGGAACCATCCTTGGGCGATGGCCATCGTCGGCGCGCATATGATCTTTGTGCGAGAGGCGACACCCGCGAACCTTCTGGCCGCCATAGCAATGCACAAGGTCACGCATTTCGGCGCCGCGCCGATCGTGTTGCAAATGCTGTGCGAGCAGGCGCAAGAGCGGTTCTCTCCTGTCGTCAAGGTTCTGACCGCAGGGGCTCCGCCGCCGCCTTCCGTTCTTGAAAAAGCGGCGCTCCTCGGCATGGAGGTGATGCAGGTCTATGGTCTGACCGAAACCTATGGGCATATCGCACAGTGTCTTTGGCAGGAGGAATGGGAGACGCTTTCCCCCGAGGCCCGCGCCGAGCGTCAGGCCCAGCAGGGCGTTGCCTTCCCGATGGTCGAGGATATCCGCGTGGTCGATCGCAGCAGCGGGCAGGATGTGCCGCAAGACGGGCTGACCCAAGGCGAGATCGCCATTCGCGGCAACACCGTCATGAAAGGCTATTACAAGGACGAGGCCGCCACGGCCCAAGCCTTTGACGGAGGCTGGTTCTGGTCGGGGGATGCGGCGGTCGTGCATCCCGACGGTTACATCCAGATCCGCGACCGTCTCAAGGACGTGATCATCTCGGGCGGCGAGAATATCTCGTCCGTCGAAGTGGAAGCGGTGCTTTATCGCCACCCCGCGGTTCAGGCCGCTGCGGTTGTCGCGCGCCCCCATGCGAGATGGGGCGAAAGCCCCTGCGCCTTTGTCGAACTGCGCGAGGGCGCTGCACCGACCGAGGCGGAAATCATCGGGTTCTGCCGCGAGCGGATCGCCCATTTCAAGGCGCCCAAGACCGTGGTCTTTGGTCCCCTGCCCAAAACCGCCACTGGCAAGATCCAGAAATTTGTGCTTCGTCAGGCGGCACGAGACATGGGAGAGCAAACGTGACCTTTGAAGCCCCTCTGGACGATCTTTTGTTCAACATCGCCGCCATCGCCGGCAGCGACGAAGATCCTGATGTCACCGCAGCCGTTCTTGGCGAATTCGGGCGTTTTTGCGCCGAAGAGATCGCCCCGCTCAACGCGTCCGGAGACCGCGAGAGTTCGCACTGCGAAGCGGGGCAGGTGAAGACGCCCAAAGGGTTCCGCGAGGCCTATGCCAAATTCATCGAGATGGAATGGCAGGGGCTGGTCCATCCGTCCGAATTCGGCGGACAGGGTTTGCCCAGAGCGGTCGGTGCGGCGGCGGGCGAAATTCTGAACGCCGCCAATATGAGCTTTGCGCTTTGTCCTTTGCTCACCGACGGGGCTATCGAGGCGTTGAACCACTTCGGCTCGGACGAGATCAAGGCGCGCTATCTTCCCGATCTGGTTTCGGGTCGCTGGACGGGGACGATGAACCTGACCGAACCGCAGGCGGGCAGCGATCTTGCGCTCTTGCGTGCCCGCGCCGAGGCACAGGCGGATGGGACCTATCGCATCACGGGCACCAAGATTTTCATCACCTATGGTGAGCATGATCTGTCCGACAACATCATTCATCTCGTTCTTGCGCGCACGCCCGATGCGCCCGAGGGCATCAAGGGGATCAGTCTTTTCGTGGTGCCCAAGGTTCTCTTGGACGGCACCCGTAACGCCATTCGCTGCCAAAGCATCGAGCACAAGCTCGGCGTCCGCGCGAGCCCGACCTGTGTTCTTGAATACGAGGGCGCGACGGGGTTTCTCATCGGCCGCGAAAACGCGGGTCTTGAGTATATGTTCACCATGATGAACGCCGCCCGTTTTGCGGTCGGTGTGCAAGGCAACGCGATTTCCGAACGCGCCTATCAACAGGCGCTTGCCTATGCCGAGACCCGTGTTCAAGGACGCCCCGTCGACGGGAGCGCCAATACCGCCGTCACCATCGCCCATCACCCCGATGTGCGCCGCATGCTGATGCAGATGCGGGCCTTGACCCAAGGCGGACGGTCCCTTGCGGCCTATACCGCTGGTCTTCAGGACAGGGGCGAAACCACGCTGGCCGAGTTTATGGTCCCGCTGGTCAAAGGCTTTTGCACCGAAAAGTCGCTCGAGGTCACATCGCTCGGGGTGCAGATCCATGGCGGCATGGGCTTTATCGAGGAAACGGGCGCCGCCCAGCATTATCGCGATGCGCGGATTTTGCCGATCTATGAAGGCACGACCGCTATTCAGGCCAACGATCTTCTGGGCCGCAAAACGCTCCGTGATCAAGGCGCCACTGCGACCCGTCTTGCGGGGATGATCGCCGCGACCGAAGCCGAGCTGCGCAATGGCGGGGCAGAGGCGCAAGCGATGGCCGACCGTCTGGCCGAAGCACGCGAGGATTTCCAAAGCACTGTTGCGCATCTTTTGCAGGCGGGACCCAATGAGGCCTTTGGCGCGGCTGTTCCCTATCTCATGCTGGCGGGCAATCTGGTTGCGGGCTGGCAGATGGCCCGCGCCTACCTTGCGGCCGGAGAGGCAAACAGCCCCTTCCTTATCGACAAGATCGCCACGGCGCGGTTTTACATCCATCACATTCTGCCGGAGACCGGATTGCTGCGCGCGCGTGCAACAGCCGGACTTTGACACTCTGACGAAAGGACCGATCCAATGACCGTTCAAATCGACCCCGCCCGCTTCCGGAACCTTGATCTCGTGGCGCATGACGACGGCGTCTGGGTGGTCACTCTGAACCGCCCCAACAAGCGCAACGCGCTCGATGCCCAATCGATCGAAGAGCTGGTCGAGTTTTTCTCGACCGCCCCGCGCGCGGGAATCCGTGCGGTCGTGCTTGCGGGGGCAGGGGATCATTTCTGTGCGGGTCTCGATCTTGTCGAGCATCATGATGCCGACCGCAGCCCCGCCGAGTTCATGCATCTGTGCCTGCGCTGGCATGAGGCTTTCAACAAGATGGAATACGGCGGCGTTCCCGTGATTGCCGCTCTCAAAGGGGCGGTCGTCGGCGGCGGGCTGGAGCTTGCCAGTGCGGCCCATGTCCGCGTGATGGACGAAAGCACCTATTTCGCGCTCCCCGAAGGACAGCGCGGTCTCTTTACAGGGGGCGGGGCCACGATCCGCGTTGCCGATCTCGTCGGTAAAGCACGGATGATCGACATGATGCTCACGGGGCGGGTCTATCAGGGGCAGGAGGCCGTCGATCTCGGCCTTGCGCAATACCGCGTCGAAGGGTCGAGCCTTGATAAGGCGATGGAGCTGGCGCGCAAGGCGGCGCAGAACCTACCGCTGACCAACTTTGCCATCTGCTCGGGTATCAGCCATATGCAGAACATGTCCGCTCTGGACGCCGCCTATGCCGAGGCAGTCCTTGCGGGTGTCGTCAACACCCAGCCCGATGCGCGTTCGCGTCTTGCGGCCTTTGCCGACAAATCCGCTGCGCGGGTGAGACCCAACAGCTAGGTCAGCACCAAAGGCGGCCCAAAGGCCGCCTTTGCCCTAGTCGGCGCATTTGACGGCATAGTCCTTGGTGTCAAAGCGGCCTTCTTTGTCCTGAAAATAGCCTTTGCTGCGCAAACAAGCCTTGAGCATTCCGCAGGAAGGAAGCGATTCCTCGCGATAGTTCACGCCCATGCGCGAGAGGCCCCCAACGGTGACGGGGCTGCTTGTGTCTTGGGCGCAGCTATAGAACACCTTGGCGAATTGCTGCTCGGTGGCCGTTGCAGGGCCGTCATATTTGTATTTATCGCCAAAGCCCATGCAGCTTGCCAAGACCGTCAAGCCGACGAATGCTATTGCAGATTTACGCATTTTGACCTCGTGAGATTCAGCGCTTTGCAGGAGTTGCGAATGTCATTTCATTCCTTGGGAAAGACGTCAATCGGTCAAGCGCTTTCCCTGTCAGGCCGATTTCGGAACGGCCCAGACCTCGGCGGGTTCAAGCGCACGAAAGCGCTCTTGCGCGATGTTTTCCGCATCGAGCGCGAGCCCCAGCGCGATTTTCGGATCATCGCGTCCTTCGTTGGTGAGTTGGATCGTGCCCCAATGGTGGCCGATGGCAAAGTCCGCCCCCATAAGCTTGAACCCCTCGACCGCTTCGGCGGGGTTCTGGTGCTGGTCGGCCATGAACCACTGCGGATCATAAGCCCCGATGGGGAGAAGCGCCATGCGGATGCGTCCGAAGTCGGAGGCCAGCGTTCGATAGGGGCGGCCCTTGTCGAAGCCCGTATCGCCGATGAAAAGCAAAGCGCCGTCAGGTCCCGTCAGAACGAAAGAGGCCCAGAGCGCCATCGAACGATCCGTCACGCCGCGCGCGCCCCAGTGGTGGCACGGCACGCAATGCACCTCGAACGGGCCGTTTCGGGTTTTCTGTCCCCAATCAAGGACTTCGGTCCTGAGCCCTGTGCTCTTGATGATCGTGTCGTTGCCGAGGGGGGTGATCACCAGAGGATCATGAACGGCCTTCAAGCGCTTGAGCGTGGCAAGGTCCATGTGATCATAATGGCAATGGGACAAGAGGATCACGTCGATCGGCGGCAGGTCTTCAAACGCGATGCCCGGTTTGATCACCCGCTTGGGGCCCGCAAAGGAAACGGGCGAAGCGCGCTCCGACCAGAAGGGATCGGTGAGGATGTTCATCCCTTGGCTCTGGATCAGCATCGTCGCGTGGCCCACCATCGTGATGGTAAGATCCGAAACCCGCGCCGCAGGCTTTGCGGTCTGGGCGAGGGGGATGGTCTCGGGCCAAACCTGCGGCTTGGGACCGTTGCGCCATTTCCAGAGGTCCGCCATGCCCTTGGGCGGTGCACCATCGGGATTGAAAAACCTCACGCCATCAAAGTGATCGGAAACGGGGCCGTTGTAATAGCGGTTATTGGTCATGCGCACGGTATATGTGGTGCCTCCTGCGAGGGTCGAAACGCCGCACAGAGCGGCAGCGGAACGTAAGAAAGCGCGGCGGTTCATGGGGAAAGGAATGCTTTTGGTTGGACTATCCCAAACAGATAGGGCCGATCGCAGCGATTGGAACAGAGCCGCGCCGAGAAAACGAAAAAGCCCGACCGAAGTCGGGCCTTTCCCTGAACTTTGCCTTTGGCCTTAGGCCTTGACGTATTCGCGGCGCCACGCAGCAGGACCCGTTTTGTGGATCGAGTTGCCTTGGGTATCGACGGCCACGGTGACGGGCATGTCTTCTACGCGAAGCTTGTAGATCGCTTCCATCCCGAGATCCTGGAAGGCAATCGGAGCCGCTTCCTTGATCGCTTTGGACACGAGATAGGCCGCGCCGCCCACCGCGATGAGATAGGCAGCCTTGTGCTTGGCAATGGCTTCAAGGCCCACTGCACCGCGCTCGGCTTTGCCGATCATCACCTTGAGACCCGTCTGGGCAAGGATCTGGTCGGTGAATTTGTCCATACGGGTCGAGGTGGTCGGACCTGCAGGCCCGATGACTTCGTCGCCGACGGCATCAACGGGACCGACGTAATAGATCGCCTTGCCCTTGAGATCGACAGGGAGCTCTTCGCCGCGGTTGAGCATATCGGTCATCCGCTTGTGCGCCGCGTCACGGCCCGTATAGAGCGTGCCCGACACAAGAAGCGTATCGCCCGGCTTGAGGCTGTCGAGCACGTCTTGGTTCAGATCGTCGAGGTCGAGCTTTTTCGCATGTGCGCTGGCCTGATCGAGAAGGATCTCGGGCCAATCGCTGAGGTCGGGCGGGGTAAAGGTCGCAGGACCCGAGCCGTCGAGCACGAAATGCGTGTGACGCGTGGCGGCACAGTTCGGGATAAGACCAACGGGGAGCGATGCCGCGTGGGTCGGGTAGGAGTGGATTTTCACGTCGAGAACGGTAGTGATACCGCCAAGACCCTGTGCCCCGATGCCAAGCGCGTTGACGCGATCCGCAATCTCGATCCGAAGCTCTTCGGTGCGGTTTTGCGGTCCACGGCGGCGGATTTCAGGAAGGTCGATGTCGTCGTTCAGCGACATCTTGGCCATCTTCATCGCCTTGTCCGCGCCGCCGCCGATGCCGATCCCGAGGATACCGGGCGGACACCAGCCGGCGCCCATCTTCTCGACTTCGGAGACAACCCAATCGGCAACCGAAGCCGAGGGGTTCAGAACGGTAAAGCGCGACTTGTTTTCCGAGCCGCCACCCTTGGCCGAGACGTGAACCTTGATCTTGTCGCCAGCGACCATATCGACGGTGAGCATGGCGGGGGTGTTGTCGCCCGAGTTCTTGCGGCTGTCGAAGGGATCGCGCACGACCGAGGCCCGAAGCGGGTTGGTGTCGAGCTTATAGGCCTTGCGGACCGCATCATCGACGATGTCCTGAAGCGGGCGGGTGCTGTCGATGCGGGCTTCCGCGCCGATCTCGATCGCCACATTCGCGGTGCCCGTATCCTGACAGATCGGACGGCGACCAAGCGCACACATGCGCGAGTTCACAAGGATCTGGGCCATGGCTGCTTTTGCACCGGGGTTTTCTTCGACTTCCCAAGCGGCCGCCATCGCGCGGATGAAATCCGGCGGATGATAATACGAGATATACTGGAAAGCTTCGGCGATCGAGTTGATCAGATCGTCTTCGCGGATGATGTTCATCGTTGGCTCTCTTCCTTGGTTCGGGGTCGCTGACGATAGTAACGACAACAAACCCCAGACGTAACAGCAATGTGGTCACAATCGTGGCACAAGATGTCGCGTAGAAAGCATGTTTCGACAGAGCCGACAATCTTTTACGGCATGCAAATGCATACCGAATGCAACTGTTAGGGCTAACTACTGTTTCTTCGAACCAGACAAGGCGTAATCAGGCGGTGTTCTGCCGTGGTGCGCCCGTCGATACGGCCCAGAAGCGTGCTCACCGCCGCCCGCGCAAGCGACTCGGTGTTCTGGTCGATACTGCTCAGGTTGATCATCTCGAGAGCGGCAAGCGTGTTGTTGTCATAACCGACCACCGCAATGTCTTCGGGCACCCTTAGCCCCAGCAACCGAACGTGTCCCTGTAACGGACGGACAACGCCTCATTGCCTATGCGTCCGAGTGGAAGGCAATGCTAAGGCAATAAAAGCAACGCTTTACTCGGCAAAGCTGCTGGCCCTAGTATCCACCCGTAACGGACAACGAGGATCATCGTGCTTATACGGGTGGGCCACGAGCGGTCGCTTCAGATGGATCTCATGCTTGCGGGATGGATGTCGTTCATCGCGGGCGCTCTCAACGCGGTCGGGTTCCTCATCGCGGGATCGTTCACGGCGAATATGACGGGCAATATCTCGATGTTCGTCGAGCATCTGGCCGACCGTGACACCATCCTTGCGCTGTCCTTTGCAGGGTTGGTGCTGACCTTTATCATCGGGGCGACCTTTGCCGCTTTGGTCATTCAAACGGGCGAAGCGCGCGGTGTGCGGAGCATCTACGGCTGGGTCACTGCGATGGAAGCTGCTATCCTGATCGCGCTCGGCGCGGCCTTTCTCATCGGTCCCGCTTGGGCAGAGGAAACCCATCTCGTCATCGTGCTCAGCTTTGTCATGGGGCTTCAGAACGCAATGACCACCATGATTTCCAAAGCCCGCGTGCGCACCACCCATGCCTCTGGCATGGCGACGGATCTGGGGATCGAGATTGCCGCGCTGATGGGGCGGGGACAGGATCGGTCCGACACGATGGCGAAATTCAAGCTCCACAGCCTTACGCTTTTCAGCTTTGCCCTCGGTGGCCTCGGCGGGGTGTTCGGCTATCTGTGGGTCTCGAACTGGCTCTTCGTGATTTCGGGGGCGATGCTCGTCTTCATCGCCCTTCCGACGCTACTTCTGCGGGATTAGAGCCGCATACGGTGTTTGCCCACCAGCATAGCGTGCGTCTTGGAAAGCTCTTCCTGCGTGCGGTCGGCAGACCATCCCAGCACCCGCGCCGCGATCTGCGCAATCTCGGTGAGCGCGGCATTGGTCAACTCACCCCGCACCGCAACAAGCGTGCGGCGGATGACGATGTCGGCCAGATGCACGACCCGCTCGTTGTCGCAAATCCACTCGATCTCGGCCCGCGAGGTCGAGGCAAGATCGGTGATCCTCTCGCCGCCCTCCGCTTCGACCTTGGCAATCTCGAGCCCCGTGGCGCCATAGCGCTCGACGAGTTCGCGGGCGCGGCCGGACGTTTGGGTGACCGCCTCTGAAAACCCGCGTCCGCCCCCGATGGGCAGCTCGGATGTCGAAACGCGGCGCGTCCGTTCAAGCCGCCCGAGCACATCATCGGCCACTTCTTCGGCAAACCCGCGAAAGGTCGTCCATTTCCCCCCGACAAGCGAAAGGATGTCAAAGGGCCGCTCGGCTGTGGCCGCGATCACGGGCACCGAGTGGTCGCGACTGATCAACCCGACGGCAAGCCCGTCCGAGGCGGGCAGGGGCCGTATCCCCGAATAGGCATAGACGATCTGGCTGCGATCCAAGGGAAGTTCGGGGAAAACATTGCGCAGCACATCGAAGAAATACTCGATCTCGTCGTCCTGACAGGCCACTTCGTCGGGGTTGTCCGCCCGAATGTCCGAGGTCCCGAGCATCACGCGCCCCTCGTATTCATAGGCCAGACAGATGCGCCCCTCGTTGGTTTCGAAATAGATCATGCGCCCATTCAGCATCTCGCGAAGCTGTGGATGATCGAGCACCACATGCGATCCTTTGGTGCCGCCGATGAACTTGCTTTCAGAGCCAAGAACGCCGTTCACGCGGTCGATCCAAGGGCCGGCGGCATTCACCACGATCTTGGGACGGAAGGATTGCACGCCCGCCGCGCTCTCGACCGTGACCACGCCGCCTTCCTGACCCGTGACGTTCGCATAATTGAGCGCAATGGCGTCCGAATGCGCCGCGCAGCCGTCCTTGACGAGTTCGAGCACAAGCCGCTCGGGGGCTGTGACCCGCGCGTCGAAATAGGACCCCATCGCAACGATCCGGTCGGTGATCAGCGGCAATTCCCGCTTGGCCCGCGCCTTAGTCCAAAAGCTGTGACGCGGCATGACCCGCGCGCGCGATCCGAAAAAGTCATAGATGAAGAGCCCCACCTCGATGAGCAGCGCCCCACGGCTCCGCGCCGCCGTTTTCGACCCGAAGAGGGTGCGCAGCGCGGCGGGTATCCCCTTGAGCCACGAAAACATCGGGATCATCGTTTCCAGCGGTTTGATCAGATGCGGCGCGTTCTTGAGCAACAGGTTCCGCTCATAGGTCGATTGCGCGACCAGCCCGAATTCCCCCGTTTCAAGGTATTTAAGCCCGCCGTGGATCATCCGCGATGGGGCGGCCGAAGTGCCCGAGCCGAAATCGCCCTTGTCCACGATGGCGGAGGACACACCTTGTTCGGCCAGATCACGGAACAGCCCCGCCCCGTTGATCCCCGCGCCGATGATCAGAACGTCGATATCTTTGGTCATGTCAAAGTCACTCTTTCCAACGTCACGCCCGAAGCGATCAGGAACTCTGCGGTCGCAGGATCAAGGGCGTCGTCCGTTATCACATGGTCAAAGGCGCTAAGCTCCGCAAAAGCGTGCAGCGCCCGTTTGTTGAATTTGTCCGAATGCACGAGCAGGATGCGCTTTTCGGCAGCGCGGAACATCGCCTGTTTGATCCGCGTCAGTCCTGCATCATGGATAAGTGCGACCCCGTCCTGAACCGCCGAGGCCGAACAGACAAAGCTATACACCCGAAGTGCATCGAGCGCCCGTTCACAGACATGGCCGATAAAGGCGTTATAGGTCGGATGATAATCCCCGCCCGTCGAGAGAAACGAAACGCCCTCGACCCCTGCAAGCATATTGGCAAGCCCGAGGCTGTTGCTCACCACGTGAATGGGTGCGCGTTCGGCCAGCATCGCTCCCAGCGGCTGACAGGTGGTGCTGTCGTCGATCATCAACGACTGCCCCGCCTCGATATGGGCAAGTGCGGCGCGGGTGAGGGCGGCCTTGGCCTCTGTCCCCTGTGCCTCTCGAAAGGCAAAGAGCGCCTCATAGACCGCAGAGGGCTGTGCGCTTACCGATCCGTGTAGCTTGCGGATCACCCCCTGCCGCGACAACTCGTCGATCACGCGGTGGATGGTCATCCGCGAGACGCCGAATTCCTCGGTCAGCGTGTCGATCCGCACCTCGCCATGGGCAAGGACGTAATCGGCAATGGCTTTGCGGCGCTCAAAGGGTGTCACGGTCGAATCCGATAAGTTATCACTCCAATATGTGATAACTTAACATCCAACTGTGTTACAAGTGGCGAAAGTGCCCTAGACGGTTACGGTGCCGCCTTTGTGAAAGCTTCAAGCATCACATGGGCCGACGCTGCACCGGGGTCCATATGCCCGATGGACCGCTGACCGAGCTTGGCCGACCGCCCCCGCTTGCTCTCGATGGTGGCGGTGTAATCACGGCCCTCTTTCGCGCCCGTCGTTGCGGCCTCAAGGCAGCCTTTGACGTCCGCGCCCTTGGCCAAGGCCTCTTTGGCCGCATTCACTGCAGGCACCCAAGCATCGATCATAGTCTTGTCCCCGACCGATGCGCCGCCGCGCGACAAAATCCCGTCACAGAGCCCCTCGACCCAAGCGACCATTGCGGCAGCATCAAGGTTGAGCCGATCCGAAACCGCTTTGCCTGCCGCGCGGAAGGCCGAGGCATAGAGCGGCCCCGAAGATGCGCCGACCGCATCAAGAAAGGCCTTGGCCATGCGCTCGCTGATCTCTGCAATCGTTGCATCCCCAAGGGCTGCAAGTTCTTTGCGCACAGCGGTCCAGCCGATATCCATCGTCACCCCGTGGTCGCCATCCCCGATGACCCCATCCAGCTCCGACAGCCAGTCACGGTTGGCGCGGATCGCATCGGCAGCGGCCAGCATCATCGCGGTAAAGCCCGCGGGCGTGACGCTGCCTTCGGTTTTCAGCGTTGCGCGATCCACGGCCGCGCTGGCGGCCTCGCCCGCATGATGCCGCGCGGAACGCGTGCCCTTGGGTTCCAGCGCCCCCGCAACGGTGAGCGCGGGCGTGCGGCACGGCGTATCGAGAAGCAGCTTGAGATCGTCATCAAGTCGTAGCAGCGTTACCGAAGCCCCCGCCATTTCAAGCGAGGTACAATATTCCCCGACCCACGAATGGTGGATTTTGACGCCGCGCTCCCCAAGGATCTGCGCCACACGGCGATGGATGATATAAAGCTCGAGCGGTCCCGTGGCCCCAAGCCCGTTGACCAGCACCGCAACCTCGTCCCCCGCGCCCAAGGGCATATCGGCCAGCATCGCGCCCATCAGCTCGTCTGTCACATTGTCGGCGGTTTCGAGCTTGCCGCGCCGCATCCCCGGCTCGCCATGCACACCCATGCCGATTTCCATTTCGTCATGGCCGATCTCGAAATTGAGCTTGCCCGTCTGCGGCATCGAACAGGCGGTCAACGCAACCCCCATCGAGCGGCAATTGTCGTTGGCATGGAGCGCAGCGGCATAACAGTCCTCAAGCGAACGACCATGTTCGGCCGCAGCCCCCGCGATCTTGAAAACGAAAAAGTCGCCCGCAATCCCGCGCCTCTCGTCCTCTCGCCCCTTGGGGGCCGAGGCGACATCGTCCGTCACTTGCACCGAGCGGGTGGGGATACCCATCCCCTCGCATTCCTCGGCGGCCATGTCGAAATTCATCACATCGCCCGTGTAATTCCCATAAAGGAACATGACGCCCGCGCCCCCATCCGCCGCGCGCGCCGCATCCATGATCTGCTCGGGAGAGGGCGAGGCAAAGACGTTCCCGACCGCTGCCGCATCCGCAAGACCGCGCCCGACATAACCCGCAAAGGCCGGCTCATGCCCCGAGCCGCCGCCGATGATGATCCCGACCTTGCCGTCGCGCGGGCCATCCTTGGCCACCACAGCGCGGCCCGTCGCCCCTTCGATGGTCAGCAAATCGGGGTGCGCCGAAATCATCCCCTCAAGCGCATGGGTGATGATGTCTTCGGGCGCGTTGATCAGCTTCTTGGTGCGGATATCTTCGGTCATTCAGCGTCCCTCCACAAAGCGTTTGGCGGCGGCGACAGTCTGGTCGAGCCACGGTTGTTCCTTGGCAATCGTGGCCGCCAGACCCTCCTGATCCAGCATAAGCCAATGCTCCAAAATCACGCTCATATCCTTGGGGCGGTGCTTGAGCTGATCCAGAATCCACGCAATCGGCGCGCGGCCCTGACCCAAGGGCACCCCGTGGATGCGGAACCCCACACCGTAAACATCTGGCGTGATCTCATAGTCCTTGAGATGCAGGTTGATCGTATAGGGCGCGAGCATGGTGATTGTTTCCTCGGGCCATTCATTCGCACAGATCGAATTCGCCACATCGAGACAAACGCCGAGATGATCGTCGTTCACGGCATCCAAAAGCTCGACCATACGCGGGCTGGGATAGTTGAAGTGGTTTTCGATGGCGATCTTCATCCCCGCTTCGCGCGCCCGCTCCACACGGGGGCGAAGCTGCTCCGCAAGCTCGGGCACAGGCACATGGCTGTCCGCCTCGTCCAATGCCACCCGCAGGATCTTGGAATGCAGCCGCTTGCCGATCTCGATATAATTGTCGACCTCTTCGGCATTGAAACACTGGGTCCCGAGTTCAAGGTAAAGCCCTTTGTCCTGCGCCACCTCATAGAGCCGATGATGATCCGCCTCGGAATACTTATGCAGCGGCATGTTATCCGCATATTGCACCATCGAAAGACCCATCGCCTCGGCACGATCCAAAAGGTCAAAGGCGGTCAACGGCTGTGCGGGCACCTGATCCTTGATCCCGATCGACCACCGATAGGCATAGCTTCCAAGTCCAAGCTGCATTTGACCTCCCTCGCGCTTTGCGCCTCTGAATTACCGAGCCTAAGTCCTAGTCAAACTGACTGTGCGGGAAAACCGAAACAAAGTGATCTTCACATTAGCTTGGCTTAATCCAGCTTTAAGCCAAGCCACCAGCGGTTAACTGATATACTAGCTTGAATTTTTCGATTTCCGACCTTGACGATAGCGCCAACATGACGCTCACTGCCGCCCGAGGAGAGGCGCTTTTCAGGCGCTCAAAGATTTCAGGGAGCATTGTGATGAAGTTGACGGGCGAATGGCGGCTGAGTTCTGCCGCGATCGAAGGAGAAGTGACCTTTGCGGTTCCGGGGGACGTGCATTCGGCGCTTCTCGCGGCGGGCAAGATCACCGATCCCTATTGGCGCGATACCGAGGTTTCGCTTGATTGGGTGCACGAGGCCGAGTGGGTCGCCACCCGTTCTTTTGCGCTCGAAAGCCTCGGGAACGGTCGCTATTTCATGACCTTCCAAAGCGTCGACACCATCGCAGAACTGCGCGTCAACGGCATCTATATCGGCAAATTCGAGAACCAGTTCATCCGCTATAGCTTTGACGTGACCGAAGCGTTGAGGGCGGGCGAAAACACCGTCTCGATCCATTTCGCATCGAACAGCCGCGAAGCCGTTGCGCGGGCCAATGCCTCTGAAATCGAAGTGCCCTATATCGCGCACAACTGCCGCATTCCCTACACCAACTTCCTGCGCAAGACCCAGTGTCATGCAGGCTGGGACTGGAACATCGCGATCCTCCCGCTCGGGATCTACGGCGATGTGACCTTGTCCGAGGTCGAGACCTTCCGCCTTGATGACGTCTCGGTCCGCCAGACCCACGAGCCGAACGCCGTAACGGTCGAAGTCACCGCCCATTTCGACGCCTTCGATCCGATGGAGGACACCCTCACGCTCGAGATCAACGGCCAGACCGAAACGGCCAAGGTCAAGGCCTGGCCTGGCACAGGCGCCGCAACGGTGGCCGTTACCATCGAGAACCCCGACCTCTGGTGGCCCGCAGGGCACGGGGCCCAGACCCTTTATGACGTCAAAGTCTCGCTTGGCTCCCAAAGCCGGAGCTTCAAACTCGGTCTGCGTCAGGTCGAACTGATCACCGACAAGGACGAGGTCGGCGCGCGCTTTGCTTTCCGCGTCAACGGCCGCGAGATTTTCATGCGCGGGGCCAACTGGATTCCGACCGACGCGCTCCCTTCGCGCGATACCATTGAGACGACCCGTGATCTTCTGACGTCGGCCCGCGAAGCCAATATGAACATGCTCCGCATCTGGGGCGGCGGCGAATACGAGGCCGATTGGTTCTATGCCATGTGCGACGAGATGGGCCTCATGGTCTGGCAGGACTTCATGTTCGCCTGCAACGCCTATCCCGGCCACGACCGCGACTGGCTCCGCCTTGTGAAAACCGAAGCCGAGCAACAGGTGCGCCGCCTGTCGAAATTCGCCTCCCTCGCGGTCTGGTGCGGCGACAACGAACTTGTCGGTGCGCTGAGCTGGTTCAAGGAAACCAAGGCCGACCGCGACCGCTATCTCGCCATGTATGACCGTCTCAATCACACGCTTGAAATGGTGGTCGATGACGAACGCCCCGATGTGCCCTTCTGGCCTTCTTCGCCCTCGATCGGGCGGCTCAACTTCGGCGACGGCTGGCACCTCGATACCTCGGGCGACATGCACTTCTGGTCGGTCTGGCACGAAGCCAAGGACTTCGAGCATTACCGCACCGTCCGTCCGCGCTTCTGCTCGGAATTCGGGTTCCAGTCCTTCCCTTCGAACCGCTTGATCGAGACCTTTACCCTCCCCGAGGATCGCAACGTCTCGTCCAAGGTGATGGACGTCCACCAGCGCAACATCGGTGGTAACGCCCGTATCGTGGAAACCATCACCCGCTATTTCCGCTTCCCCGACGGGTTCGAGGATATGGTCTATCTGAGCCAGCTGAGCCACGGCCTTGCGATGAAAACGGCCATCGAATTCTGGCGCGCAAACAAGCCGCACACCATGGGCACACTCTATTGGCAGATCAACGACACATGGCCTGTGGCAAGCTGGGCGAGCCTTGAATACGGCGGCGGCTGGAAAACCGTCCACTATATGGCCAAGGGTTATTTCGCCGATGTCCTCGTCACCGCGCAGCCCGATGCCGAAACGGGCGACACCGTGCTTTGGGCCATCAACGACACGCCGTCGGCCCAAGACATCTCGCTGCGCATTCGTGCCGTAACCGCAGGCAAAACCGCAATGCGCGACCTTGCCCCGATCACGGCGACGATCCCCACGGACCGCGCCATCGAAATCGGCCGCATCCCCCAAGGCACCCTCGGTGCTGAGGAATTCATCGTCTTCGAGTGGAAAGGGAACGGCCACGCGGGCGAGAATTACTATCTCCCGCTTCGTCCCAAGGCCTATGACTTCGGTATCCCCAAAGTGACCGCAACCGAAAACGCCGATGGCTCGGTGACGCTGACCTCCGATCTTCCTGCGCTCTATGTCACGTGGGATCATGGCGGCGACACCGTCTATAGCGACAACTGCGTCACCCTCCTTCCGGGCGAGCCGAAAACCCTCCTGCCGACGCGCCAGCGCACCTCGCATCTTCCAAAAAACGTCAAAGAGGTGAAATTCCTTGGCGCAAAATGACGCTAAATGAGTGAAACCCTCATTTAGGCGTTGCGGCTTTTCGGGCGGTGATCAAAACTGCGGTATGAGCAACAGACCGACAGTCAAAGACGTCGCCCGCGAAGCGGGGGTGAGCGTGACCACAGTGGACCGTGCCCTCAACGGCCGATCCACCGTGCGCGAGGATACGATGCGCCGCATTGCCGAGGCGGCGCATAAGGTCGGCTATCATGCGCGCGGCCTCATCAACCATCGTCTCAACACCGTCGCGCCCGAGATGAAATTCGGCTTTATCCTCCTCAAGGAAAAGCACGAGTTCTATCAGCAATTCGCCCGCGAGCTTGAAGCCGCCGTTGCTGCCCGCACCGATTTGCGGGGCCGCGTGATCATCCGCTATGCCACCTCGCAAACCCCTGAACATTTTGCCGAGCTTATCGAAACCCTCGGGGAAAAGGTGGACGCCATCGCAAGCGTTGCGGTGAACCACCAGAAACTGAGCAACGTGGTCGAGGACCTTCGCGGAAAAGGTGTGCTAACCTATTCTCTGCTCAACGATTTTGCCCAAGGCGTGCGCCGTAATTATCTGGGTCTCAACAATATGAAAGTGGGCCGTGTCGCGGCTTGGACCCTCACACGAGGGGTGTGCGAACCCGGTCCTCTGGCCATTTTCGTCGGTGGCAACCGCTGGCACGGCCACGACCTGAGAGAGGTCGGCTTCCGCAGCTTCGTGCGCGAGAATGCGCCCGAATTTCGCGTGCTCGACACCATCGTCAACCTCGAAGCGCGACAGATCACCTACGAGGCTGTGCGCGATCTCATTGATCGTTATCCCAAGCTGCGCGGCATCTATATGGCGGGTGGCGGGATGGAGGGCGCGATTGCCGCCGTTCGCGAAGCTTGTGCGCCGGGACAGCTCCAACTCGTGGTCAACGAATTGACGAGCGAGAGCCGCGCCGCGCTTCAGGACGGCTATGTCACCACCGTCATTTCGACACCGCTTCAACAGCTCTGCCACGATTTGGTGAATATGATGGTAAACGACCGTGGCAACCCGTCCGATCCCACCTTCGGCCAGCATTTCCTCGATCCGCGCCTGATCGTCCCCGACATGCTTTGATGAAGGTTTAACGTCATCTAAACGCACCGAACGTTTTCCCCGCGGGGAAGGTTAGACAGACTCGGGAAGGAAAATGCGCGGCTCCAGAATGCGCCGCCCCGTAGGAAGGGTCGTGTCCCCCTGACGCACACGGATCATTGCGTCGATCAGATCGCGGCAGAGTTCGCGCAGCGGCGTCGAAATCACCATCGTGACATAGCCATCAACCAGCGCCGCGCGCCGATCATCGGTCAATTCGTTGGCAATCAGAGTGACCTTGCCTGCGGGTCGCTTTTCCCTGAGCGCGGCAATCGCACCTTCGATCCCGCCGCCCGCGACATAAATCGCGCGAAGATCCCCGTGCCGTTCCAAAAGATCGAGCGTCGCCTCATAGGTCACTTGGCGCGTATCGAGGTTCACATAGGTATCAAGGAGCGTGAACTCGGGCGCATTCTCGCGCAGGAAGCTGACGAATCCCGTCTCGCGAAGCACATGCCCATGCCAGCGGCTCCCCCCGACAAAAACCGCGACCTTGCCCGCTTCGCGCACTTTGGTGGCGATCATCCACGCCGCAAGCCGTCCGACTTTGATATTATCCATCCCGAAATAGCTGTGCCGCGCGGGCTCGGCCACATCATTGAGAAGCGAGAAGAACGGGATACCCTTGGCGGCAAGTTCGGTGACGGTTTGCGTGACCAAAGGATGGTTCACAGCGGCACTGGCCAGCGCCGAACAACTCCCCCCCAAAGCGCGAAGCTCCTCGCTGAAATCCTCGGGGGTGGTGGATTTGACGAAACGGATCTTGGCGGTGCCTCTGATGTCATGCCGCTCCTCGACAGCCCTTTGAATTTCTTGGGAAAAGTTCTGGTAGAAGGGTTGCTTTACCTTGCTCAGGACAAAGCCGAAGGTCATCGCTGGAAGGCTTGCCTGCGCCCGCGTCCGCAACAGTCCCTGTGCATGGAAACCGAGCCGTTCGGCAGCCTCGGCCACGCGGAGCGCCGTCGCCTCTTTGACCTTGGCGCGCCCGTTGAGAACGCGGTCCACGGTGGCCACGCCGACCCCTGCTTCGCGGGCGATATCGGAAAGGGTGGGGCGTTTCATCAGGATGCGAACCTATCAAAATTTCGGATTATCATGATAGATTTTGATAGAATGATCCAGCCCCCGACTTAGCGTCCCGAACCGCCGAAGATATGGTCCCTCCAAAGTTCCGAGGAGGATCACATGGGGAAACGAGATTATTCGCTCTTGGGCGAGGACGCCCGCCGGGCCGTTGAAACGGGGCTTGCTGCTGCGCAGTGGTATCACACCGACATCCCGCGCAAGGAAATGAAGGAGCTGATGCAGCGCTCGGACGGGCCTGCCATCCGCGATGCGGTGATCCTCTTCGGGTCTATGATCGTCTTTGCCGCTCTCGGGATCATGCTCTGGCCGAGCGCGTGGTCCGCGCCGTTTTGGCTGGCTTACGGCGTCCTTTACGGGTCCGCGATGGACAGCCGCTGGCACGAATGCTCGCACGGCACCGCGTTCAAGACCCGCTGGATGAATGATGTGGTCTATCAGATCGCCTCGTTCTGTATGATCCGCAATCCGCACACATGGCGCTGGAGCCACGCGCGCCACCACACCGACACAGTGATCGTCGGCCGTGATCCCGAGATTGCGATCATGCGCCCGACCGAGTTTGTGAAGCTGGTTCTCAATGTCTTCGGTATCCTCGATAGCCTTAATGGCTGGGCGCGGATGCTCAAGAATGCCTCGGGTGTGGTCGACAAGGAAGAGGCCACCTTTATCCCCGAGACCGAGTATCCCAAGGTGATCCGCGTGGCCCGTATCTGGGTGCTGATCTATGCGGCGACTATCGCGCTTGCCATCTCCCTTGGGTCGATCCTTCCGCTCATGATTATCGGGCTGCCGCGTCTTTATGGTGCATGGCACCACATCATGACGGGGCTCTTGCAGCATGGCGGACTTGCCGACAACGTCATCGACCACCGTCTCAATTCGCGCACGGTCTATATGAATCCCGTCTCGCGTTTCGTCTATTGGAACATGAATTACCACGTCGAACACCACATGTTCCCGATGGTGCCCTATCACCGCTTGCCCGAGCTGCACGACAGGATCAAAGGTGATCTTCCTGCGCCGAACACCTCGATCCTTGATGGTCTGACCGAGATGGTGCCTGCGCTCTGGCGGCAGATGAAGAACGAGGACTACTTCCTCAAGCGCGCTCTGCCCGAGACGGCCAAGCCTTACAAAGAAGAGTTCCACGCCGCCGCCTTGGGCGCGGCCGAGTAAACAGCCGAAAGGGGAGAGACATATGGCTTGGGTAGATGCAGTCGCAACGAGCGACATCGAAGAAGAGGACCTGATCCGGTTCGATCACGGGGGCAAGACCTTTGCGATCTATCATTCGCCTGATGGGGCGTTCTTTTGCACCGACGGCAAATGCACCCACGAGGATGTGCACCTCGAAGACGGATTGGTTATGGAATACGAGATCGAATGCCCCAAGCATAATGCGGCCTTCGACTATCGCACGGGCGAGGCTCTGCGTGCGCCCGCTTGCATCAACCTCAACACCTATCCCGTGAAGGTCGAAGGCGACCGCGTGTTCATCGATATCTGATGCGTGAACACGCGGGGCGCTTGATCCTAGAGGCCGACAGTCGCGAGCCAAGCGACAAAGTCGTCCATCCATCGGTCGGACAGGGTGCCTTGGACCTTGCCGCCGAAGCCGTGGCGTCCGTTGCCGTAGAGGTGGAGCGTCACGGGGACTTTGGCGGCATGACAGGCCTCGGCCAGCCGTGTCGTCGAGCAGGGCGGCACAAGGTCGTCATCGGCAGCGGTCGCAAGGAACATCGGACAGGTATCCGCAGGAAGCGGCACCTTGCGGTAGGCGGGATAGATCGGGGCAGACGCCTTGGGGCGGCAGTCGGACGGGGCGTCTGTGGCAAGATGTGCGGCAAGACCGCCACCCGCCGAAAAGCCGACCACGCCGATGCGGTCCGCGTCGATGTTCAGAGCCGCTGCGTTCGCCTTGAGATACCGCATGGCTTGACGCGCGTCCTCTTCGGCAAAGACGCGGCCGCCTTCGATATGGGGATTGCGGGTCGGCGGTTCGGTGCCGCCATAGTCGACACCGCGCAGACCGCCGAAGAACTGCTCCATAAAGGCAGGGATTTCGGCGTCCTCCTCGGGGAGGATGTTGCAGCGATAGGTCAGGATAAAACAGTCGAAGCCTTCGCGGCTCATGCGGTTTGCGATGCGATAGCCTTCGTTGTCGATGGACACAAAGAGATAGCCGCCCCCCGGAATGATGAGCATGGCCTTGCCCGTCGGGTGTTCGGCGGGAATGTGGGTGAGGGTCGGGATATGGATATTGCGCACCCAGCGTTCGCTCGGGTCCGTCGGGTTGAAAAAGGTTTTCTCGGTTCGGCCTGCAGCAGGATCGGACGGCGGACCCTCGGGCCAGATTTCAAGTTTCGCAACGGCGTTATCGGGCAAAGGGTGAGACATCATAAGACCTTATTGCAAATCGGTATCGCCAACACATTAACGCAGCGCTCTCTCTTGGCGAGGGAAAAGCTGCGCTTGCGCCGCATGGAGGCGGCAGAAGGAGGAACAATGGGGCTCTATCATAAACGCCCGACCGTCGCGGATATTCGGGGCATGAAAGGCAAGCGGCAGCTGTCGATGCTTTATGTCGATACGGTCGAGGAAGCGGCGGCGGCTTCGGCGGCGGGTATCGATATGCTCTCGATCATCGATCCCGTTTGGACGCCCGAGATGCGAGAGGCGGCGGGGAATTGTTTTGTGCAGGTCGGGCTTCTTTATGGGGAGCTGGTCACGCAGGAGGATTACATGCGCGCCACGCACCGCGTGATGAAGATCGGCGGGGATTGTGTTTATTGCGCCTCGTCCTTGGGGACCATAAAGGCGCTGGCCGATGACGGAATCCCCGTGGTGAGCCACGTGGGGTTGATCCCATCCAAGGCGACATGGACGGGCGGGTTCAAAGCTGTGGGCAAGACCGCCGAGAGTGCGCTTGCTGTGTTCGAGCATGTGAAGGCGCTCGAAGACACCGGGGCATTCGGTGCCGAGCTCGAGGTCGTGCCCGACCGCGTTGCAGCCGAGATCGCCAAGCGGACAAATCTTGTGCTGCTTGGTATGGGGGCGGGGCCTCATGCGGATGCCCAGTATCTCTTTGCCGAGGACGTTTTGGGTTGCACGCGTGGGCACAAACCGCGCCATGCCAAGACCTATCGCGACTTTCGGACCGAGCTCGATCGGCTCCAGCAAGAGCGGATCGCGGCGTTCAGGGAGTTCAAGTCGGATGTGGAGTCGGCGGCCTATCCTGCGGCGGAACATGTGGTGCCGATCGCGGATGAGGAGCTCGAGAAATTCATTGCGTCATTACCATGTTGAGGGCGTGAAGGTTTAACGTCAAATTTGCTGACTTACTCCATCAGGATCTTCGCATCCTGATGGAGCTTTTGACGTTGTGCGGGATGAGGCGCGGCTACGGAAATGTGGCTGCGCCTTTGTTGTTTTGTAAGAAACCCCCTTTTATTCAATGTTTTGACTTGATTTTGCGGGACTGTTCATCGGGCGTGCGGATTTGTGGCAAATTGGATGATGCTTTTACGTCATCGCCAATCCTTCAGAAAACGTCATTTATGGCGTGAAATTCCGCCGACAGATTGACGGAATCGGCCGCAGTTCTCAGTCTAGCGCGAAGACCGGCGAAGGGAGTTTTCGCCGGATGGGGGATAGAATTGAAACGCGCATTGAACCACATGACGGCGCCCAGTCTCGGGTATGTCGAGTTTCTCGAACTGGCCAAATCTCTGGGCTGCTATGGCGTCGAAGTGCGCAATGACATCGCGCGTCCGCTGTTCGACGGGATGGCTCCGAACGCGGCAGGTGCGCTGGCGCGGGACATGGGGCTCGAGATCGTCGGGGTGAGTCAGGTCTATCCGTTCAACACCTGGACAGCAGAACGTGCCGACGAGGTGCTTGCGCTTATCAAGACTTCCAAGGCGGCGGGGGCGCATACGATGAGCCTCATTCCGCGCAACGACGGCACCCAGACGGGCGAGGGCGAACGCCGTGTCAATCTGCGCACCGCTCTGAGCGCGATCAAACCGATGCTCGAAGGTGAGGGCATGGTTGCCTTGGTCGAGCCGCTCGGGTTCTTGCGGTCCTCGCTCCGGTCCAAGACCGAGCTTGTCGAAGAGATCGAGGTGCTTGGTGCCAAGGGGCTGTTCAAGCTGGTGCACGACACGTTCCACCACACTCTTGCAGGTGGTGGCCCGATTTACCCCGAGCATACGGGGATCATCCATATTTCGGCGGTTGTCGATCCGTCCCTTGCCGTGAGCGAGATGGAGGACGAGCACCGTGTTCTGGTCGACGAAAACGACCGTCTGGGCAATGTCGAGCAAATCGCCGCGCTCTTGGCCGCGGGGTATGACGGTCCTGTGTCCTATGAATGCTTCTCGCCCGAGACGCATGCTCTGGCCGATCCGTTCACCGCGATCAAACGCTCATTCGAATTCATTTCATCGCAGATCAAAACGCCTGCGTGAATGGAAGGGATCCCCATAGGGAGGGGGTCAAAAATCCGGCTTATGAACGGTGCGCCGGACACCATATTGGGAGGAAACCAATGAAAAAGACACTTATCGCCGCTGGCCTCGCTTCGATGCTTTCGACCACTGCTATGGCAGAGAACGTCGGCGTTTCGATGGCTCTGTTCGACGACAACTTCCTGACCGTTCTTCGTAACGGCATGATCGCCACCGCCGACGGTATGGACGGCGTCGACCTTCAGGTCGAAGACGCGCAGAACGACGTGGCCAAGCAGCTTGACCAGATCAACAACTTCATCGCTTCGGGCGTCGATGCGATCATCGTGAACCCTGTCGACACTTCGGCTACTCAGGCGATGACCGATGCTGCTGCTGCCGCCGGTGTTCCGCTGGTTTATGTGAACCGCCAGCCAATCAACGTCGATACGCTCCCCGACAATCAGGCGTTCGTCGCTTCGAACGAGATCGAGTCGGGCACGCTTGAAACCTTTGAAATCTGTAAGAACCTGCGTGCGGCAGGCAAGGCCGGCGGCGCGCGCGCCTATGTGCTGATGGGCGAGCTGTCGAACCAAGCTGCTGTTCAGCGCACCAAGGACGTGCACGACATTCTCGGCACCGACATGTGCAACTTCATCGAGATCGTAGACGAGCAGACTGCAAACTGGTCGCGTGACGAAGCCCAAGACCTTATGACCAACTGGCTGTCCTCGGGCGAGCCGTTTGATGCAGTCATCGCCAACAACGACGAAATGGCCATCGGTGCGATTCAGGCGATGAAGGCCGCCGGTATCGACATGGCGTCGGTTCAGGTCGGCGGTGTTGACGCAACGGCGGATGCTCTTGCTGCAATGGCTGCCGGTGATCTTGACGTGACCGTGTTCCAGAACGCTGCAGGTCAGGGTTCGGGTGCTCTTGATGCCGCTCTCAAGCTGGCGCGTGGCGAAGCGGTCGACCAAAAGGTCTATATCCCGTTCGAGCTGGTTACGCCCGCAAACCTCGCGGATTACGCCGCCAAGAACTAATCGATCCGTAATGGGTCCAAGTGAGGCGGCGCCGATAAGGTGCCGCCTTGCACGCTGCATCACCACGCAGGATGCAGACAATGCTGGGAGCAAGACATGTCGCAAAATTCGCATGGCATCGGGGGGCTGACTTTCGACGAAAAGAAGAAAGTCCGTGCGCCCGAATGGAACGTATTCTTCGCCTTAATTCTTATCGTCGCTATTTTCGAAGCGCTCGGGTTCATGCTTCAGGGACAAAGCTTTTTGTTCGACAGCGCCGACCGTTTCGACAGTATTTTCAATGAAGCGCGTTTGAAGATCATCATTCTTCAGGTGGCCATCGTCGGGATCATCGCAATCGGTTCGACACAGGTTATCATCCTTGGGGGTATCGATCTTTCGCCCGGTTCGGTTGTGGGTCTGACGGCGATGGTCGCGATGTCCTTTGCGCAGGTTGCCGAGGTCAACGGGCTTGCCAATCCCAAGCTGATGTTCGAGGGGGTTGCCGATCTTCCCGTGATTGCGCCGCTTGTGGTCGGTATCTTGTGCGGGGTCTTGGCGGGTCTCGTGAACGGGGCGCTCATCGCCTATACCAAGATCCCGCCCTTTATCGCGACGCTCGGCATGATGGTTACCGCGCGCGGAGCGGCGAAATGGTGGTCCAAGGGTCAACCGATTTCATTCCCGACCGAGAGCTATGCGGCCATCGGGGAAGGCATGAACCCCGTGTTCATCTTTATCGCTCTGGCGATCCTCTTCCATCTCATCCTTACCTATACGGTCTATGGCAAGCATACTTACGCCATCGGCTCGAACGAGCAGGCCTCGCGTATGTCGGGGATCAATGTCGAGCGTCACAAGGTGCTTGTCTATACGATTGCAGCGACTTTGGCGGCGCTGGCGGCGGTTGTCCTGTCGTCCAAGAACCTCACTGCGCAGGCGGGGATGGGCGTTATGTATGAACTCGACGCCATCGCGATGACGGTCATCGGGGGCGTGTCGCTCTCGGGCGGGCGTGGGTCGATCATCGGCACCGTAATCGGGTCGCTGATCTTCGGGGTGATCATCTCGGGGTTCACCTTCCTCAAGCTCGATGCCTATTACCAGGAAATGGTCAAAGGCGCGATTATCGTCGGTGCGGTCGTTCTCGACCAATGGCGTCAAACCCGTGCTTCGGCGCGTTTGTAAGGAGGGATGATGATGAGCGATATTATCCTCGAAACCCGCGATCTGACCAAACATTACGGCGGTGTGCACGCTTTGGAGGGCGCGAATTTCCAAATCCACAAGGGCGAGCACGTCGCCATCATGGGTGACAACGGCGCAGGGAAGTCCACCTTTGTGCGGCAGATCACCGCCGTCGAGCAGCGCACCCGTGGGGAAGTGATTTTCGACGGCAAGCCCGTGCATTTCGCAGGACCCATCGAAGCGCGTGAAGCGGGGATCGAGACCGTGTTCCAGAACCTTGCTCTGGCCGATGATCTTGACGTTCCGTCGAACCTTTTCCTTGGGCGCGAGAAGGTCAAGTTCAACCTCGGGCCGTTCTCGATCCTTGATCGCAAAGCGATGCGCGAGGCGACGATGGCGGGGCTTGTGAAGACGGGGGTCAAGATCCCGAACATCATGAACCCGATCCGCAATATGTCGGGCGGTCAGCGTCAGTGCGTTGCCATTGCACGCACGGCGGCGTTCCACTCGAAGCTGACCATCATGGACGAGCCGACGGCGGCGCTCGGGGTGCAGGAGACCGCGCAGGTCGAGAACATCATCAAGACGCTCAAAGAGCAGGGCGAGAGCCTTATCCTTATCAGCCACAACATGCGGCAGGTGTTCGATCTTATGGACCGTATCGTCGTGTTCCGCCGTGGCCGCATCTGTGCGAACCTGAACGTGAGGGACACGGACCCGCAGGATGTGGTCGCCTATATCACGGGAGCCAAGACGGGGGCCGAGTTCGCGGACGCCGTTTGACCCCATCGGATCGGCGGTTTCGGCCGCCCTTCCACTTGTCCTTTGCGATCTTTGTATTTTGGCATCAAATGGCACTTGCCAGCTGTCGAAATGACATGGATTGAGACGAAACTTTCATTGCCGCGGACTCTGTGTTGACGAAAGGGGGCGCGGCCCCTCAAACCCCAAATAAGTCCGGCCGAGTCCGGAGCGGGAGGAAAATATGAGCTTACGTTTTGCGGTTCTGGGCGCGGGCCGAATTGGTCAGGTGCATGCCCGTGCAATCAGTTCGGTTGCAGGTGCCGAGCTCATTGCGATTGCCGAACCTTTTGAAGCGGCGGCCAAGGCAGCGCAGGAAAAATACGGCTGCGACATCCGCACCATCGACGAGGTTGCAGCCTCGGCCGATATCGACGCGGTCGTGATCTGCACGCCGACCGATACCCATGCCAATCTGATCGAGCTTTTTGCCAAAGCGGGTAAGGCCGTGTTCTGTGAAAAGCCTGTTGATCTCAGCGTCGAGCGCGTCAAGCAGGCTCTGGCCACGGTCGAGGCGGAAAAGGCCACTTTGATGGTCGGCTTCAACCGCCGTTTCGATCCCGACTTTATGGCCGTGAAGGCTGCGGTCGATAACGGCACCATCGGGGATGTCGAGATGGTGACGATCACCTCGCGCGATCCCGGCGCTCCGCCCGCGGAATACATCAAGGTTTCGGGCGGGATTTTCCGCGATATGACCATCCATGATTTCGACATAGCGCGCTGGCTTTTGGGCGAAGAGGTCGAGACGGTTGTCGCTCAGGCGTCGAACCTTGTCGATCCTGCCATCGGGGCGCTTGGTGATTATGACTCGGTCAACGTGATCCTGCGCACGGCGAGCGGCAAGCAGGCCGTAATCACCAACTCGCGCCGTGCGACCTATGGCTATGACCAGCGCATCGAAGTGCTTGGCTCCAAGGGCATGGTGTCGGCCAAGAACATGGCAGAGGCCAACATCCAAGTGGCGACAGCCGATGGTTTCAGCGAGCCGCCGCTCCTGAACTTTTTCATGACCCGCTATACTGCGGCTTATGCGAACGAGATTGCTGCGTTCGTCAAGGCCGTTGCCGAAGGCACCGCCACCCCGACCACGGGGCTCGACGGGCTCAAGGCGCTTGAACTTGCTGACGCAGCGCTCAAGTCGGCCCAAACGGGCCAAGCTGTAAAGCTCTGATCTCCTCCCTCGGGCTCTGGCGGTTTCGACCGTCAGGGCCCAAGTGATAAACGAACCCGAGAGGCATCCGAATATGAAACACCTTGATGTAATCACCATCGGCCGCGCAGGCGTTGACCTTTATGGCACGCAGGTCGGGGGGCGTCTGGAGGACATGGGGTCCTTTGACAAATACATCGGGGGATCGCCCACCAATATTGCATGCGGCACGGCGCGTCTTGGGCTCAAGTCTGCTTTGATCACTCGCGTGGGCGACGAGCACATGGGTCGTTTCATCCGCGAGCAGTTGGTGCGCGAGGGGGTGAATGTCGAGGGTGTGAAGACCGATCCCGAGCGGCTCACCGCTTTGGTGATCCTCGGTATTCGCGACGAAGAGCAGTTCCCGTTGATTTTCTATCGCGAGAATTGCGCGGATATGGCGCTTTGCGAGGATGATATCGACGAGGATTTCATCGCGTCTTCGCGGTCGGTTCTGGCGACGGGCACGCATTTGTCGAACGTCAAGACCGAAGCCGCTGTGATCAAGGCGCTCAAACTTGCCCGCAAGCATGGGGCGCAGACGGCTCTGGATATCGATTACCGTCCGAACCTTTGGGGCGTGGCGGGGCATGGCGACGGCGAAAGCCGTTTTGTCGAAAGCGCGAAGGTGACGGAAAAGCTCCTCTCGACGCTGCATTACTTTGACCTGATCGTCGGCACGGAAGAAGAGTTCCACATCGCGGGCGGCTCGACCAACACGATCGAGGCGCTGCGTGCGGTGCGCAAGGTGTCGGGTGCAACGCTTGTCTGCAAGCGCGGCGCGGCGGGGGCTGTGGCATTTGAGGGCGAGATTCCCGATAGCCTTGACGAGGGTCAAACCGGCCCCGGTTTCCCGATCGAGGTCTTCAACGTGCTTGGCGCGGGGGATGGGTTCTTCTCGGGTCTGATGAAGGGTTGGCTCGACGGTGAAGACTGGCCCACCGCTCTTAAATACGCGAATGCCTGCGGTGCCTTTGCCGTGTCGCGCCACGGCTGCACGCCTGCTTATCCGAGCCTGACGGAACTCGAGTTCTTTCTTGATCGCGGGGTGATCCGTCCTGATCTTCGCAATGATGCGCAGCTTGAGCAGATCCACTGGTCCACTAACCGTCACGGCGATTGGTCGACGATGCGGGTCTTTGCCTTTGACCACCGGATGCAGCTTGAGGCGATGGAGGGCTATTCGCTTGAAAAGGGCGGAGCGTTCAAAGAGCTGTGCCTTAGGGCTGCGCAGCAGGTGCAGAACGGGCAGAGTGGCTATGGCATCCTGTGTGACAACCGGATCGGCCGCGCGGCGCTTCATGCGGCGTCGGGGTCGGGGCTTTGGGTCGGGCGTCCGACCGAGTGGCCCGGATCGCGTCCGTTGACGCTGGAGCCTGAACTGGGGTCCGATTTCGGCGGGCTCAATCAATGGGCCAAGGAAAATGTGGTCAAGGTTCTGTGCTTCTGTCACCCCGAGGATGATGCCGAGATGCAGGCCAAGCAGGAAGATACGGTCAAGCGTCTCTTTGAAGCCTCGCGCCGCAATCGGCTCGAGTTTCTTCTTGAGGTGATCCCGTCCAAGGTGGCCCCTGTGGATGACGAGACCACGGCGAAACTGATCCGCCGCTTTTACGAGATCGGCGTCTATCCCGATTGGTGGAAGCTTGAGCCGATGACCTCGGACGCGGGCTGGCAGAATGCGATCAACGCAATCGAAGAGAACGACCCCTATACCCGCGGGATCGTGGTCCTGGGGCTGGATGCGCCAGAGGACGAGCTTCGCGCAAGTTTCGAGGTTGCGGCCTCTTACAAGTTGGTCAAAGGCTTTGCCGTGGGGCGCACCATTTTCGGGGATGCGGCGCGGGCTTGGATGAAGGGTGATATGGATGATGCCGCTGCGATTGCGCAGATGGCAGAGCGTTACACCCGACTTTGCAATATTTGGGATGCGGCCCGCGCAAAGGCCGATCTGAACTGAGAGGAACGAAAGATGACGAAGACACTCCGACTAACGTCCGCTCAGGCCATGGTGAAATGGTTGTCCGTTCAGATGAACGAGGACGGCGAGCGTTTTATCGATGGCGTTTGGGGAATTTTCGGGCACGGAAACGTTGCGGGACTTGGCGAGGCGCTTGAAAAGGCGAAGGCAGATCTTCCCACTTGGCGCGGCCAGAACGAACAGACGATGGCGCATACGGCGATTGCCTATGCCAAGACGCTCAAGCGCAAGCGGGCGCAGGCTGTGACCTCGTCCATTGGACCGGGCGCAACGAACATGGTGACGGCGGCGGCGCTCGCCCATGTGAACCGTATCCCCGTGCTCTTCATCCCCGGTGATGTGTTTGCGAACCGTCGCCCCGATCCAGTGCTCCAGCAGATCGAAGCCTTTGAGGACGGCACCGTTTCGGCCAACGATTGTTTCCGCCCCGTTGTGCGGTATTTTGATCGTATCAGCCGCCCCGAGCATATCCTTACCGCTTTGCCGCGAGCTTTGGCGACGATGACCGATCCTGCGACCTGTGGTCCTGTGTGTCTCTCGTTCTGTCAGGATACGCAGGCCGAGGCCTATGATTACCCCGAGGCGTTCTTTGAACCCAAGGTCTGGCGCGTGCGCCGTCCCGAACCTGATGCCCATGAGCTGGGGTCTGTGGCCGAGATGATCAAAGCGGCCAAGTCGCCTGTGATCGTTGCGGGCGGCGGCGTGATCTATTCCGAGGCCGAAGAGGTTTTGGCCGATTTCGCGACCAAGTTCGGCATTCCGATCGTCGAGACCCAAGCGGGCAAATCCGCCATCGCGCAGAGCCATCCGATGAACTATGGCGCATCGGGCGTGGATGGGTCGGAGGCTGCGAATATCGTCTCGAAAGAGGCCGATCTTGTGATCGGTGTCGGCACCCGTTTTCAGGACTTTACCACGGGGTCGTGGTCGCTCTTTGAAAACCCAGATCGCAAACTCGTGTCGATCAACGTCGCGGCCTATGACGCGGTGAAGCACGGGGCTTATCCGATTGTGGCCGATGCCAAGGTTGCGCTTGAAAAGCTCTCGGGTCTTTTGGGCGGATATAAAGCGGGGAATGCGAACCCCGAGGCCCGTGCCAAGTGGCTTGCGACGGTTGATGCGCATTGTGCGGACCGCAAGGGCGGTGAAGGGTATCTTCCCATGGATTGCGAAGTGATCGGCGCCGTGCAGCGCACGTCGTCGGACGCGACCGTTGCGATGTGTGCGGCAGGGACCATGCCCGGTGCGCTCAAGCTTTTGTGGCAGGCGTCGCAGGGCGGCTATCACATGGAATACGGCTTCTCTTGCATGGGCTATGAGGTGGCGGGGGCCATGGGGCTCAAGCTTGCTGCGCCGCACCGCGATGTCGTCTGCTTTGTCGGTGATGGCTCGTATATGATGGCGAACTCCGAGCTTGCCACGGCGGTCATGCGCAAGGTGCCCTTTACCGTCGTTCTGACCGACAACCGCGGCTATGGCTGTATCAACCGTCTCCAGCGGGGCACGGGCGGCGAGCCGTTCAACAATCTTTACAAGGATTGCAACATCGAGCAGGGGCCGCAGATCGACTTTGTCGCTCATGCGGCATCGATGGGGGCGCATGCGGTCAAGGCCAAGGATATTGCCGACCTCGAGGGGCATCTTGCCGCTGCCAAAGGGCGTGATATTCCGACTGTGATCGTGATCGACACCGATCCGATGCATGGTCCGGGTGAAGCCGGTGGCGGAAGCTGGTGGGACGTTGCCGTGCCCGAGGTTTCGACCAGCGACAAAGTCGCCAAGGCCCGCGCAAGCTATGTCGACGGCATGAAGCGCCAGAACCTTGTGAACTAGGGGCGGGGGCGTTCCCCCCGCTTTAACGATTGAACATATGACGGCAGGGGCCGTCTTTTCGGAGTAAGACTTAGATGATCCAGTTCGGCACCAACCCGATTGCTTGGGCAAATGACGATGATCAAACCATTGGTGCGAATATCCCGACGGATCGTATCCTGCATGAAGCGGGTCGTCTGATCGGATTCGACGGCATCGAAAACGGGCACCGCTGGCCCGATGATGGGGCCGAGATCAAGGCGCTTCTTGGCGGTTATGGGCTCAAGTTCATTTCGGGCTGGTATTCGACCGAACTCCTCGTGCGGTCGGTCGAGGACGAGATCGCGCATTGCCAGCACCACCTTGCCAAGCTCAAGGCGAATGACTGCAAGGTCATGATCGTTTGCGAAACGTCGAACGCCATTCACGGTGATGCCGAAAAGCCCGTCAATGAACGCCCGACGCTCTCGGATGCCGAGATGAAGGAATTCTGCGCCAAGATCGAGGCCTTTGCCGCCTATCTTGCGGGTGAGGGGATGACGCTTGTCTATCACCACCACATGGGCACCATCATCGAGAGCCCCGAGGAGATCGACGCTCTGATGGAGAACACAGGCCCGCATCTGCATCTTCTCTTTGATGCGGGGCACTGTGCCTTTGGGGGCGGCGATCCCGTCACAGTTCTGACCAAGCATGTCGGCCGTGTGCGTCACTTCCACGCCAAGAACATCCGCCCCGCGATCACAGCCAAGGTGCGCAGCGAGGGCTGGTCGTTTCTTCAGGGCGTTGTAGGCGGAGCTTTTACCGTTCCCGGTGATCAGGAGGGCGGCGTCGATTTCCAACCGCTGTTGCAGATTCTGGCGGATCATTCCTATGATGGGTGGATCGTCATCGAGGCCGAGCAAAACCCCGATGAACGCAACCCGCTTCTTTACCAGACGCTCGGCCTTCACACGCTCAAGCGGATTGCCAAGGAAACCGGCCTTATCTGATGTTTAAACTGAACGACTCTTTTTATCGCCCGCTCTGGATCCGTGTCACCATTGTGGTTGTCATCCTTTTGTGGACGCTGGTCGAATTGGCCACGGGGTCCATCGGCTGGGCGATGATCTGGGGGGCTTTGTTGGTCTATTCGGGCTATTCGTTCTTTTTCAATTTCAATCCCGAAGACGACGAGAAGGACAAGTAATGGCGGATTTGCTCAAGCGGCCTTTTGGAGCCCACGGCAAGGTGCACGAGATCACGCCCCAGTCGGCGGGTTGGCGTTATGTCGGGTTCTCGCTCTATCGTCTGCGTGCGGGTGAAACCGTGGGCGAGGCGACGGGGGACCGCGAGGTTATCCTTGTGGTGGTCGAGGGCAAAGCGACGTTCCAGGCCGCCGGCGAGAGCTGGGGCGAGCTTGGCGAGCGGATGAGCGTGTTCGAAAAAACGCCGCCGCACAGTCTCTATGTGCCGAACGGCGAGAGCTGGACCGCGACTGCGACGACCGAATGCACGATCGCGGTGTGTTCGGCCCCCGGTATGGGCGGGCACAAGGCGCGGCGCATCGGGCCCGAGGGGATCACGCTCACCGAGCGGGGCAAGGGCGTGAACACCCGCTATATCAACAACATCGCCATGGAGAACGAGGACTATTGCGATAGTCTTCTGGTGACCGAGGTCTTTACCCCTGCGGGCCATTGGTCGTCCTATCCGAGCCATCGCCACGACGAAGATGATTTTCCGCGGATCACCTATCTTGAGGAAACCTATTACCATCGCATCAATCCGTCCGACGGGTTCGGCATCCAGCGCGTCTATACAGATGATCTTCAGCTCAACGAGACGATGGCGGTGCATGACGGCGACGTGGTTCTTGTGCCGCGCGGGCATCATCCCTGTGGCGCGCCGCATGGCTTCGAGATGTATTATCTCAATGTGATGGCGGGGCCGCTTCGCAAATGGCGGTTCGTGCCTGCGCCGAATGTCGAATGGATCATGAAGCGCGACGCATAGGCGAGACGGGCGGCCCTTTGGCCGCCTTTTTCATGCTTTCACGAAATTCAGGATCATCTCGACGACTTGTCCGCGAAGTCGCTCTTGGGAGGTTTCGCTAAAGAGGGCGTCGCCGTAGATCGCTGAAAAGGTGCCTTTGTTAGAGACGTTGAAAAAGCTCAGGGCCGAGATGTGGCGGTGAAGCTCGACCGGATCGAGATCATCGCGGAATTCGCCCGAGGCGACGCCGCGCGTGATGATGTCGGTCAGTTTTGTGATTACAGGTCTGTTCACATCGCGGATGATGTCCGAGGTTTTCAGATAGTTCGCATCATGGATGTTCTCGATCATCACCATGCGGATGAAATCGGGATTGCGTCTTTGGTGGTCATAGGTAAAGGCGACGAGGCGCGCCAAGGCGTCCTTGGGCGCAAGATCGGCCAGATCAAGTGCGCTCTCACCGTCGCGGATGTCGGCATAGACCTTTTCAAGGCAGTGGGCATAAAGCCGTTCTTTGTCCCCGAAATAATAATAGATCATCCGTTTGGATGTCTTGGTTCTTGCGGCGATTTCTTCGACCCGCGTACCCGATAACCCGTTGGCCGCAAATAATGAAATGGCGACACGCAAGATATCACTTTTGACTGCGGCAGGGTCCTGTTTCCAGCCTGACTTGGTTTTTTCACGCATAGGTCCCTGCGTTTTTATCGTCTTTTGAAAAAAGAATTAGCACAATCGGATGCGATAGGATAGTTCTGCCGTAGATGTAAATTAACCAGAACGAACAAAGTGGCGGAGCGGTTGGATGCTTTGCCCAAGGAGTGCTCTGACGATGACCGCGCAAACCGCCCAGCCCGAGGTCCGAACGAAACCCGATTTCCGCGTCGGTCTTATCGGGCAGGGGATTCAGCAAAGCCGAACGCCGCTCATGCATATGAACGAAGGCGCGGCTTTGGGGTTTGTGCTCGATTATCAGCTTCTGGATACCGACAGGATGGACCCTGTTCCGAGCCTTGCCGCGTTGTTGGAACGGGCCGAGGCCGAAGGATATGCAGGGCTGAACATCACTTTTCCATACAAACAGGAAGTGATGCAGCATCTTGATGTCCTTTCGGATGCCGCGCGTCAGGTCGGGGCAGTCAATACGGTTGTGTTCAAGGATGGTAAGCGGTTCGGCCATAACACCGACTTTTGGGGCTTTGCGACGGGGCTCGACTGGGCCCTGCCCGAGGTCAAAAGGGACTGTGTTCTTTTGATGGGCGCGGGCGGTGCAGGCGGCGCGGTTGCCCACGCTCTGGTGAGTGTCGGGGTGACGCATCTCTTGATTGCCGATGTGCGGCCCGAGACGGCGCAGGCGCTGGCCGCCGCTATAGGCGACGCCCACGGCATCACGGCAGAGGCGGTCACGGATATGGCGGTTGCTGCGGTGCGAGCGGACGGGATTGTGAATGCGACACCGATGGGGATGGCCAAGCTCCCCGGTATGGCGATCGCACCAGAGCTGATCGAAGCGCGCCATTGGGTTTCGGATATCGTTTATTTTCCGCTCGAAACCGAGCTGTTGCGGGTGGCGCGTGCCAAGGGCTGCCAGACCGCAAGCGGGCAGGGCATGGCCACCTTCCAAGCGGTGCGGGCGTTCGAGCTTTTCACAGGGCGCAAGCCCGACCCCGAGCGGATGCGCGCCACTTTCGAAAGTTTCGATACGCAGAGCGCCTAGAACGGAGAGACGACGATGAAGACCTCTATCGCGACTGTTTCGATTTCAGGAAACCTTAGGGAAAAGCTTGAAGCGATTGCCGCCGCAGGGTTCGACGGCATCGAGATTTTCGAGCAAGATTTCATTGCCTATGACGGAAGCCCGCGTGACGTCGGCCAGATGATCCGCGATCATGGGCTCGATATTACGCTGTTCCAGCCGTTTCGGGATTTCGAGGGGCTGCCCGAGCCGCTTCGCTCCAAGGCTTTTGACCGTGCAGAACGGAAGTTCGACCTTATGCAGGAGTTGGGCACGGATCTCGTCCTTATTTGTTCGAGCGTGCATCCGCAGTCGCTTGGCGGGATCGACCGCGCGGCGGCGGATTTCCACGCGCTCGGTGAAAGGGCCAAGGCACGGGGGCTTCGGGTCGGATATGAGGCTTTGGCTTGGGGGCGCCACATCAACGATCACCGTGATGCATGGGAAATCGTGCGCCGCGCCGATCACGAGAATGTCGGTCTTATCCTCGACAGTTTCCACACGCTGGGGCGCAAGCTGTCGCCCGAGAGCATCCGCTCGATCCCCGGGGACAAGATATTCTTTGTGCAGCTTGCCGATGCGCCTCTGATCGAGATGGACCTTCTTTATTGGTCGCGGCACTTTCGCAATATGCCCGGTGAGGGCGATCTTGATGTCACCGGATTTATGCGGGCGGTGATGGCGGCGGGCTATAAGGGGCCGATCAGTCTCGAGATTTTCAACGACCAGTTCCGTGGCGCCAATACCAAACAGGTGGCGGAAGACGGGTATCGCTCGCTTGTGGCGTTGATGGACGATGTGCGCCGCGCCGAGCCGACGCTTGCGGTCGACCTCCCTGCGATCCCGAAGCGGGTTGCGGCCAAGGGCGTTTCTTTTGTCGAGTTTGCATCGCGCGGCGAAGAGGCGCGGTCGCTTGAAAAGGTTTTGACCACACTCGGTTTCAGCAAGCGGGCGAACCACCGCAACAAGACCCTTGCGCTTTGGCAGCAGGGGGACATCCGCATCGTGTTGAACGAGGAAACGGAAGGGCACGCGGGCCATGCCTTTAACGCACGCGGCACGACGGTTTGTGACGTGGGTCTGATGGTGGCGTCGGCGGATGATGTGATCGAGCGGGCGGTTGCCACGGGGGCCAAGCCCTTTGTCCAGCCTGTCGGCGCGGGTGAACTTGCGATCCCTGCGATCCGTGGGCTTTCGGGGTCCGTGCTCCATTTCATCGACGAGAGTTCCGCGCTTGCCAATGTCTGGGACGTCGAGTTCGAGCAGGTGGAGACCGAGACCGCACCTTCGGCAGGATTGACGCGGATCGACCATCTTGCCCAGACGATGAGCTATGAAGACATGCTCAGTTGGACGCTGTTCTACTCTGCAATTTTCGACGTGCGCAAATCGCCGATGGTGGATGTAATCGATCCTGACGGGCTTGTCCGTTCGCAGGTGATCGAAAGCCGCGATGGCCTTTTGCGCATCACCCTCAACGGCGCGGATACGCATCGCACGCTTGCGGGTCGGTTCCTGTCCGAGAGTTTCGGGGCCTCGGTCCAGCATATCGCGCTTGCGACCGATGATATTTTCGACACTGCAAAACGGCTTGAGGGGACGGGGTTCGAAGCGCTTCCGATTTCCGCGAATTACTATGACGATCTTGCGGCGCGCTTTGATTTCCCGCCCGGACTGTTGGAGCGGATGAAGGCAGCGAACGTGCTCTATGACCGTGACGAGCCGGGCGAATTCTTTCAGCTCTATTCAAGGACAATGTTCGGCGGGCTGTTCTTTGAGGTGCTGCAACGCCAGTCGGGATATGTCGGATATGGTGGTCCGAATGCGCCGTTCCGTATTGCCGCGCAAAAACGTGTGCTGAGGCCGAAGGGCGTCCCGCTGGACTAGGGTCGAGCGCGGTTTGTTCATATTGCGCACACCGCTGTTCGAAATAAGAACAAATATCATAATGCGCACAAACCTCCTGTGAGAGTGAGAGGGAACGGGCTAAAAGGCCCTGAACTCTTAGAGGAGACAGGTATGGACAAGACCATTCCCACGCTCGCCGAGGCTGTTGCCGACATTCATGACGGAGCGGTTCTCATGGTGGGCGGCTTTGGCGGATCGGGTGCGCCGATCGAGCTTATCCACGCATTGATCGACCGTTTCGTCGCGACGGGAAGCCCCAAGAACCTTACCGTGATCAACAACAATGCGGGCAACGGCCGTATCGGGATCGCCGCAATGATCGATATGGGCATGGTCAAGAAGATGGTCTGTTCGTTTCCGCGCTCTGCCGATCCGAGGGCCTTTACCGAGAAATATCTTGCCGGCGAGATCGAGCTTGAACTGGTGCCGCAGGGCACTTTGGCCGAGCGGATAAGGGCGGCGGGTGCGGGTATCCCCGCCTTTTATACGCCCACGAGCTTTGGCACCGAACTGGCCAAGGGCAAACCCGTCAAGGAATTCGACGGGCGGTCCTATGTCGAGGAGCGCTGGCTCAAGGCCGACTTTGCGATTGTGAAGGGTCAGCTTGGCGATCCCTATGGCAATGTCACCTATCGGATGGCGGGGCGTAACTTTAACCCGCTGATGTGCATGGCGGCGGACAAGAGCATTGTGCAGGTGTCCAAGATCGTGCCTGCGGGCGGGATCGAGCCCGAACAGGTGATCACGCCCGGTATCTTTGTGGACCGCGTCGTCGAGGTCGCGAACCCGAAACAGGAAGAAGACATGAACCTCGCAGGGGAGGTCTATGCATGACCGAAAAACTCAGCAATGCGCAGATCGCTTGGCGTGCGGCACAGGACATCGAAGACGGCGCCTATGTGAACCTCGGGATCGGATTTCCCGAGATGGTCGCCAAGTTCCAGCCAGAAGGCCGCGAGGCGATTTTCCACACGGAAAACGGGGTGTTGGGTTTCGGTGAAGCACCGCCCAAAGGACAAGAGGACTGGGACCTCATCAACGCGGGGAAAAAGGCGATCACGCTCAAGCCGGGGGCTGCGTTTTTCCATCACGCGGATAGTTTTGCGATGGTGCGGGGCGGGCATCTCGATGTTGCCATTCTCGGGGCCTATCAAGTGGCGCAGAACGGGGATCTTGCCAACTGGAGCGTCGGAGCCAAGGGCGTTCCCGCTGTCGGTGGGGCGATGGACCTTGTGCATGGAGCCAAGCGGGTCGCGGTCATCACCGACCACGTGACCAAAGACGGCAAGCCCAAGCTGCTTGAAGCCTGCACGCTTCCGCTGACGGGTGTGGGCTGTGTGACGCGTGTCTATACCTCGCTTTGCGTGGTAGACGTTGAAAACGGTCGATTTGTGCTGCGGGAAAAGCTGCCGTCAATCAGCCTTGAAGACCTTCAGGCCGTGACGGGTGCGACGCTTGTCATCGATGGACCTGTGATTGACCTTGTTGTGCCGGAGCTGGACTGATGCGTGACGTTTATATTTGCGACTATGTGAGAACGCCGATCGGCCGCTTTGGCGGATCGCTTTCCTCGGTGCGGGCCGATGATCTGGGCGCGATCCCGATCAAGGCGCTTATGGAGCGGAACACAGGTGTCGATTGGGCCGCTGTGGACGAGGTGATCTATGGCTGTGCCAACCAAGCGGGCGAAGACAACCGCAACGTCGCGCGGATGTCGTCGCTATTGGCGGGGATGCCTGTCGAGGTGCCGGGCACGACGATGAACCGTCTGTGCGGTTCGGGCATGGATGCGGTGATTGCCGCCGCGCGTGCGATCAAGGCTGGCGAAGCCGAGATCATCGTCGCGGGCGGTGTCGAGAGCATGAGCCGTGCCCCCTTTGTCATGCCCAAGGCCGAAAGCGCCTTTAGCCGTTCGAACGCGGTTTATGACACGACGATCGGCTGGCGGTTCATCAACCCTCTGATGGAAAAGCAATACGGCGTGGATTCGATGCCTGAGACGGCCGAGAACGTGGCCGAAGACTTTAACATCTCGCGCGAGGATCAGGACGCCTTTGCCGTGCGGTCCCAGAACAAAGCCGCCGCCGCTCAGGCGAACGGACGTCTGGCCAAGGAAATCGTTGCGGTCACGATCCCGCAGCGCAAGGGCGATCCGATTGTCGTCGATCAGGACGAGCATCCGCGGGCGACCACTGTTGAAACGCTTGCTAAACTGCGCGCGCCGTTCCGCGCGGGTGGTTCGGTGACGGCGGGTAACGCCTCGGGCGTGAACGATGGTGCGGCGGCGCTCATTGTGGCGAGCGAAGAGGCGGTGAAGAAGTATAACCTGACACCCATCGTCAAGGTTCTGGGCGGTGCGACCGCCGGTGTTGCGCCGCGCATCATGGGCTTTGGTCCTGCGCCCGCAGCTAAGAAGTTGATGGCGCGGCTGGGGCTTGGGCAATCGGACTTTGATGTCATCGAGCTTAATGAGGCTTTTGCATCGCAGGGTCTTGCAACCCTGCGCGATCTCGGGATTGCCGATGACGATGCCCGCGTAAACCCCAACGGCGGGGCGATTGCGCTTGGACACCCTCTTGGAATGTCGGGTGCGCGGATCACGGGGACGGCGGCGCTCGAGCTAAAGCTGGGTGGCGGCAAGCGGGCGCTTTCCATGATGTGTATCGGCGTCGGTCAAGGCATCGCGATTGCCATCGAAGCGGTCTGAACATCGCTCAAATCGGATTTCGGCGGCGTGCGGGGAACTGCGCGCCGTTTTTCGTCGGGATTTCACTATTCGGTTTTATGCCTTCGGGAGTTTGGCTATATAGGCCGCGACTTCGCGGTTCCACGCGGCGTGGGACCGACGCTTTATGGAGAGAGACCAATGGCAAGTGCACTCGACGCCCTTAGAGATATGACTGTTGTCGTCGCCGATACCGGCGATGTTGATGCAATTCGCGAGCTCAAGCCTGTTGATTGCACCACCAACCCGAGCATCATACTCAAGGCGCTCCAGAGCCCTGCTTTTGCCGATATGGTGTCGAGCGAGATCGAAAAGGGAAGCAAAGCGGGCAAGACGCCGCTTGCTATTGCTGACGCTCTGACCGTTGGTGTGGGCACCGAGCTTGCGGCCTTGGTCCCGGGCCGTGTTTCGACCGAGGTCGACGCGAACCTGTCGTTCAACACCGCTGCTTCTGTCGAGAAGGCTCGCGCTTTGATAGCGGCCTATGAGGCAAACGGCGTTGGCAAAGACCGCATTCTGATCAAGCTTGCCTCCACTTGGGAAGGTATCCGTGCCGCCGAGATCCTTGAAGCAGAAGGCATCCAGTGTAACCTCACCCTCCTCTTTGCACAGTGTCAGGCTGTGGCCTGTGCGGATGCCGGCGCGTTCCTGATCTCGCCGTTTGTCGGCCGTATCACCGACTGGTACTCCAAGGCCGAGGGCGGCAAGACCTTTGCTGCCGAAGAAGATCCGGGCGTTCTTTCGGTGCGCAAGATTTACGATTACTACAAGTCGAACGGGATCAAGACCGTTGTGATGGGGGCCTCGTTCCGCAACACGGGTCAGATTAAGGCGCTTGCGGGGTGTGACCGTCTCACGATTGCTCCGCAGCTTCTCAATGAGCTTGCTGCCGACAGCGCCGAGCTTCCGCGCGTTCTGTCCGAGGACAAGGCCTCGGGCGTTGCCAAGGTCGAGATGGACGAAGCCCGCTTCCGCTGGGAACTCAACGCCGACGCAATGGCGACCGAGAAGCTTGCCGAAGGTATCCGCAACTTTGACGCGGATCACCAGAAGCTTCTCAAGATGATTGCCGAACGTATGTAATCCCCCCCGTAACGGGTTTGGAAAGGGTCGCTTCGGCGGCCCTTTTTATTTGCGTTTGCATTTTTGGGAAGGCCTTATTACAAAGCAATGTATGCGCATACATACGTGGTGCGACTGCTTTGGGAACGAGCCATAGAATGACAAAAGCCGCCCGCATTTCCCCGGATCAACTTCGTAGTGCCCGCTGGTTTGCTCCCGATGATCTCCGAAGTTTTGGACATCGTTCACGGATGATGCAGCTTGGCTATTCCGAAGAGGAATACATGGGCCGCCCGATTATCGGGGTGCTCAATACATGGTCCGAGCTGAATGCCTGTCACGGGCATTTCCGCGAGCGTGCCCAAGACGTGAAACGCGGTGTGGCGCAAGCGGGCGGGTTCGCGGTCGAGCTTCCATCCTTGTCGGTGGATGAAACTTTTACCAAGCCGACCTCGATGCTTTATCGCAATATGCTTGCGATGGAGACCGAAGAGATGATCCGTTCGCACCCGCTTGACGGTGTGGTGCTGATGGGCGGCTGTGACAAGACGACCCCTGGTCTGGTGATGGGCGCGCTGACGGCGGGTGTGCCGCTGATTTACCTTCCTGCAGGGCCAATGCTGCGGGGACATTATGCGGGCAAGATCCTCGGCTCTGGGTCGGATGCGTGGAAATACTGGGACGAGAGACGCGCGGGCACTATCACCGACGAGGAATGGCTTGGCGTTCAGGGGGGGATCGCGCGGTCGGCGGGCACCTGTATGACGATGGGCACGGCCTCGACAATGACGGCGATTGCGGATGCTTTGGGGATTACGTTGCCTGGGGCGTCGTCCATCCCTGCGGTGGATAGCGGGCACCAGCGCATGTCTTCGGAATGCGGGCGGCGGATCGTCGAGATGGTCTGGGAGGACCTGACCCCGAACAAGATCGTGACCAAGGCGGCGGTGCGAAATGCGGCAATCGTCGCGATGGCGACGGGTTGTTCGACGAATGCGGTCGTCCATCTTATTGCGATGGCGCGGCGGGCGGGCGTCGATCTTTCGCTTGATGATCTGGACGCCTTAGGGCGCGAGACGCCCTTGATCGCGAATGTGCGGCCGTCCGGCAAAGAGTATCTGATGGAGGATTTCTTTTACGCGGGCGGGCTTCGCGCCTTGATGAAGCAGCTCGAGGATCGGCTTGATACCTCTTGCATGACCGTCACGGGCAAGACGATGGGCGAAAACCTTGAAGGGGCGGTTGTTTATAATGACGATGTGATCCGCCCGCTTTCGAACCCTGTCTACCACGAAGGATCGCTTGCCGTTCTGCGCGGCAATCTGTGCCCCGATGGGGCGGTGATCAAGCCTGCGGCCTGTGATCCCAAATACTACAACCACCAAGGCCCTGCGCTTGTCTTTGACAGCTATCCTGCGATGAAGGAGGCCATCAACGACGAGACGCTGGAGGTCACACCCGACACGGTTCTGGTGCTGCGAAATGCGGGGCCGCAGGGTGGACCCGGAATGCCGGAATGGGGGATGCTGCCGATCCCCAAAGCGCTCCTGAAACAGGGGCACCGCGATATGCTCCGGATTTCGGACGCGCGGATGTCGGGCACCTCCTATGGCGCTTGTGTGCTTCACGTCGCGCCCGAGTCCTTTGTCGGCGGACCGCTGGCGCTTTTGCGAACGGGGGATATCGTCAGGCTCGATCTGGAAAACCGCCGTCTCGATATGCTTGTGGATGAAGAGGAAATCGCGCGCCGCAAAGCCGCTTGGACGCCGCCCGAACCGCTCTTCGAGAGGGGCTATGGCTGGATGTTCTCCAAGCATGTGACCCAAGCCGACAAGGGCTGTGACTTTGACTATCTTGAACGGGACTTCGGCAAAGCCGCAGGCGAGCCCGATATTTTCTGAGGACAAATGATGGCATTCGATCTGGACAAGGCGCTTGCGGGGATTTCGGGCATTCTGGTGACGCCCTATGATGCGGCGGGCGAGATTGCACCGCACAGGCTTGGCCCGATCATCGACCGTGCGCTCGGGGCAGGTGTGCATATGCCTGTCGTCAACGGCAATACGGGCGAGTTCTACGCTCTGACCACCGATGAGGCCTGCACCATGGTTCGCGCGGTTGTCGATATGGTGGGCGGGCGCGCGCCTGTTCTTGCGGGGATCGGGCGCGGGGTGCGCGATGCCTGCCGTTTGGCCGAAGTCTCGGCAGAGGCGGGGGCGAGCGCTCTGATGATCCACCAGCCGCCAGATCCATTTGTCTCTCCTCGCGGGACGTGTGACTACATCAAGGCCGTGAGCGAGGCTTCGGGCGGTCTTCCCATGATGCTTTATCTGCGCAATGACGCGATCGGGACCAAGGCGATTGCCGAACTTTGTGCCATCGAGAATGTGAAAGGTGTGAAATGGGCGACGCCCAATCCTCTTAGACTTGCCGAAGCGATGGCGGCCTGTGATCCGTCGATCACTTGGGTCTGCGGGCTTGCCGAAGTTTGGGCGCCGCCGCTCTATGCCGTGGGCGCGCGGGGGTTCACGTCGGGTTTGATCAACGTATGGCCCGAACGCTCTGTGGCCATTCATGCCGCACTTGGGGCAGGGGACTTCGGGACGGCAAACCGTTTGATCGGCGAGATGCGCGTCTTTGAAGAGGTGCGGGCCGAAGAGATGAACGGCACCAATGTCACGGGCGTCAAAGCGGCTCTGATCGAGCAGGGGATCGATTGCGGTCCGACAAGGCCGCCTTCGGCTTGGCCGCTGCCCGAAGCGCAACTCGGGAAGTTGCGCGGGTTCATGACGGTGAACGGGCTTGTTTGAAGGAGTTTAGAGGCGCTCCATCGCGCCTTTGCCCGCGAAGATTTTGTCGCGGAACTTTTCAATGCGGCTGTAGCGGGTCGCGGGTGACTTGGCCTGATTGAGATTGAAGGCGTAGCTCTTTTGCCGTCCCGGCGTCAGCGCGGCAAAGGCTTCGGCCAGTTCGGGGTCGGCGTCGAGCACTTCGAGAAGCTCGTCGGGCATATCGACCTCGCGCACGACCTTTTCGGGAACGATGCCAGCGTCGGCATAGGACTTCGCCTCTTGGATATAGGCGCGGATGGTCGGTTCGAGCGCTTTGACCCCTGCGTTCTCGGTGAACTTGATCATATCGGGGTGTTGGGTGTTTTCACCCTGTCTGACCATGATACCCTCGGGATCTTTCATCAGCGCGGCCTTGAAAAATGTCAGGCGGAAGTTGTCGAGGAAAGTGCCCATGATCACGAGATTTCGGTCGGCGTGCATATAGCAGGGATGGCCCCATTTCACCGTTTCCACCAATCCTTCGTCGAGGCAGATGCGGCGCAGATCGGCGATCCCCTCGGCCCAGAGTTTGGTGGTGCAGTCGGGGGTGTCGAATTTGGCGCAGCGTCCGCAGCCTTTGGTGAAGAAATCTTCGATGTCGGTGATCATGTCCGCCCCCATTATTTCGCATCAGGCTAGCAAATGAGGCCTAGGCCGCGCCAGTGAATTTCTTCGAAGGGGCGGGAATGAACGTAATTTTCCGTAACTTCGACGTTTTCGCGCTCGGCCTCTTGTCACCGCGCATTTTTGTAAGAAACTGCGCCGCAATATTTCGGGGGAGAGAGATTTCATGAGTATTTACAAGGACCCATCGGCACCGATCGAGGCGCGTATCGAGGACCTTTTGGGTCAAATGACGATTGAGGAAAAGCTCGCGCAGCTTCACGCGATGTGGCTTTTTCTGTCCGAGGATGGCGAACATCGTCCGCGCGAGGACAAGTTCACGGGAGAAGGAAATGCAGCGGGTCTCAAGGAGCAGCTTCGGCTGGGTCTGGGCCAGATCACGCGGCCCTTGGGCACGGCGAGTAGGGACCCTCTTTCGGGGGTGCGGGCGCTCAATGCGCTCCAGAAATTCATGATGGAAGACACCCGGCTCGGGATTCCCGTTCTCTCGCATGAGGAATGTCTCTCGGGTCTTATGGCGCGGGGTGCGACCTTGTTTCCGTCGTCGCTCGGTTATGGGGCGACGTGGAACCCCGATCTTATCGAAAAGGTCGGTGCGGCCATCGGGCGCGAGATGATGAGCGTCGGCGGACGGCAGGGGCTTGCCCCCGTGCTTGACGTTGCGCGGGATGCGCGTTGGGGGCGGACCGAGGAGACCTTTGGCGAGGACCCCTATATCGCGGGGATTATGGCGACCAGATATGTGCAGGGGCTTCAGGGTCAGGACCGCCAGATCCTAGCCACGCTCAAGCATTACGTGGGCCATTCCTATAGCGAAGGGGCGCGGAACCATGCGCCTGTGCATCTGGGATGGCGCGAGCTGAATGATGATTTTATGCTCCCCTTTGAGATGGCGGTTAAGCTGGGGAATGCGGCTTCGGTCATGCCTGCCTATCATGACATCGACAACGAGCCTGTTCATGCCTCGCGGCATCTTTTGACCAAGGTGCTGCGCGAAGAGTGGGGTTTTGATGGGATCATCGTCGCCGATTATATCGGTGTCACGCTGCTCTATGCGCACCACGGGGTCGCGAGCGATGCGGCAGAGGCGGCGGCGCTTTCGTTCGGGGCGGGGCTTGATGTCGAGCTTCCGGGGGATGATTGCGCCCCCTCGCTCAAGGCTGCGCTCGAGCGCGGGTTGATCGACATGGCGACGATCGACGAGGCAGTGCGGCGCGGATTGCGCGAGAAATTCCGCCTTGGGCTTTTCGAGCGGCCCTATACCGACGAGGGCGGCATTGCGCTTCGCACGAAAGAGGCGGTGGAGCTTGCGCTCGAAGTCGCCGAGCAATCCGTCACCATCCTTGATAACAACGGTATCCTACCGCTCTCCAAGGACAAGCGCGTTGCGGTGATCGGGGCCACGGCGGATGATCCGCTTGCGCTCTTGGGGGATTATGCCTTCCCTGTGCATGTGATCAACAACGATCAGGTCGAAGATTCCTCGTCGGTTGTGACGCTGCTTGACGGGTTCAAAGAGGCTCTTGGCGCGGATCGCGTGAGGTTTGCCAAAGGGTGCTATATCCTTGAGACCCGCAGTTCCGGTGCACCCGTTTTCCCCGGAGATGTGGAGGACAACACAACACTCAAGCTTGAATCGCCCCTCTCCAAGCGGCTTGATCTGATCCCCGAAGCTGTCGCGGCGGCAAAGGCGGCGGATGTTGCAATCGTTTGTGTCGGGGACCTTTCGGGGATTTTCCAGACGGGCACAGTCGGCGAGGGTTCGGATGCGGAAACGCTCGAGCTTCCAGGTGTGCAGCAGAAATTGCTCGACGCGATTGTGGATACGGGCACGCCTGTGATCGTCGTGCTCACCAACGGGCGTCCCTATAACCTTGGTGGTCGGGAAAAAGATCTCGCTGCGCAGGTCATGGCCTATTTCCCCGGTGAACAGGGCGGGCGTGCGGTGGCGCGGGTGATGACGGGAGCGGTCGAGCCTTCGGGTCGTTCGACGCTCTCGATCCCGAGAAGTGCGGGGGCGGTGCCCTATTTCTACAACCACAAATTCAAGTCCCCCGGCACGCCCGTCGCGCGTCATTTCGGGTCGGATTATGCCTTTGGACATGGGCTGAGCTATACCGCCTTCGAGTTCAGTGATCTTCGGTTTGGCTCGGATGTTCTCGATATCGAGAGCGGCACCGTTTCGGCGCGGTTCACGGTCAAGAACATCGGCGGACGCAAGGGGATCGCCGTTCCACAGCTCTATGTGAGGGACAAGCTTGCTTCGCTCGTGCGGCCGATCAAAGAGCTCAAGGGGTTTGCACGGGTCGCGCTTGAAGCGGGTGCTTCTGCCGAGGTCACGATCGAAGTGCCTGTCGATATGCTCAACTTCACAGGCTATGAAGGCAAGCGAATCGTTGAACCCGGCGAGTTCGAGATCATGATCGGCCATTCAAGCGCGGATATTGCGCTTAAGGGAACGGTGACCGTGACGGGCAAACTGCGCACTTTGGGGCACCACTGGCGGATGGTCAGCGAGGCCAAGATACAGAAGCTCTAACGAAATCGGGCGCCCATTTGGGCGCCCGTTCTTCCATCAGGAATGTTTGCGGACTTTTTGGGTCTGTTCGCCAAGACCGTCGATGCCGAGGCGCATGGTCTCGCCGCCTTTGAGATACATCGGGGGCTTTTTCCCCATGCCGACGCCCGGAGGTGTGCCTGTGGAGATCACATCGCCCGGCTGGAGGCTCATGAACTGGCTGAGGTAGGACACGAGGAAAGGCACGCGGTAGACCATGGTTGCGGTCGAGCCGTCCTGCATCATCTCGCCGTCGATTTCGAGCCAGAGGCGGAGGTTGTCGAAATCGGCGACTTCGTCCTTTGTCACGAGATAGGGGCCTGTCGGGCCGAAGGTATCGCAGCCCTTGCCCTTGTCCCATGTGCCTGAACGCTCGATCTGGTATTCGCGCTCGGAAACGTCGTTCACAACGCAGAAGCCCGCGACGTGGTCCATGGCGTCCGCTTCGTCGATATAGCTGCCGCCCTTGCCGATGATCACGCCCAGTTCGACTTCCCAGTCTGTTTTGACCGAGCCGCGCGGAATGATCACATCGTCGTTGGGGCCTACAACTGCAGAGGTCCATTTGTTGAAGACGACAGGTTCGGGCGGCACGTCGAGGCCGGATTCGGCTGCGTGGTCGGCATAGTTGAGGCCGATGCAGATGAATTTGCCGATGTTGCCGACGCAAGCCCCGATGCGGGTGGAGGCATCGACAACGGGGAGCCTGGCAAGGTCGATGGATTGAAGACGCGCAATCCCTTCGGGGGTCAGCGCATCGCCTGCGATATCCGAGACATGTGCGCTCAGATCACGAATGTTGCCTTCGGTATCGAGGCAACCCGGTTTTTCCTGACCCTTGGGGCCGAAACGGAGAAGTTTCATGTGTGGTCCTTCAAAAAAGGCGGGGACCGCAAGAAGCGGCCCCCAGACCTTGGGAGAAAACTTGGGTTAGATGGTCACGCCGCCATCCACGAGAAGCGCTTGGCCAGAGACGAAGCGGCTTTCGTCGCTCAGAAGATAGACGATCATCGGGGTCATATCGTCGACGGTCGCAAGGCGGCCCATCGGTTGGCGGGCGATAAAGTCCTTTTCCGCCTGAACAGGGTCTGCAGCGGCGGCAATGCGGCCACGCAGCGACGGGGTGTCGACGGTGCCGGGATTGAGCGAGTTGCAGCGGATGCCTTTGGAGACGAAATCCGAAGCGATGCTTTTGGTAAGGCCGTTTACCGCGGCCTTGGTCGTGCCGTAGGCCGAGCGGAAGGGGAAACCTTTGATGTTCGAGCACATGGAGGCCATGTTGAGGATCGAGGCGGACCCCGTCGCTTCGGCGCGGCGGAGCATCCCAGGCAGGAACGCGCGGCACATCCGCACCATCGACGTGACGTTGAGCGTCATGCTGAACTCGAAGTCTTCGTCGCTCAGATCGAGGATGGTGCCGTGGTGCACAAAGCCCGCGCAATTGAAGAGCCCGTCAAGATCGGGAAGCTTTGCCGCAAGATCAAGGATCGCCTGAGGGTTGGTCACGTCGAGTACATGGGTCGTGATCGCGGGGTTCTCGGCGCCGAGGCTTGCGATTGTTTCTGCGTTGATATCCGCCGCGTGGACGATCGCGCCCTCGTTTGCACAGGCGATAGCGGCAGCGCGGCCGATGCCCTGACCTGCGGCGGTGATGAGAATGGTTTTGCCTTCGAGCCGCATGTGCGTCCCCTTTGTTCTTTGGATTACATCACGGCGCCGATTTGCCACGGCACGAATTCCGCACCGCCGAAACCGAGTTCTTCGCTCTTGGTTTGCTCGCCCGAGGCGACGCGGATCAGCAGCTCGAAAAGCTCTTTGCCCTTTTCCTCGATGCTCACGCCTTCGGTGACGATGTCGCCGCAGTTGAGGTCCATGTCTTCGGACATGCGTTCATACATTTCCGAGTTGGTGGCGAGCTTGATGCAGGGGGTCGGTTTGTAGCCCGAAACCGAGCCGCGACCCGTGGTGAAGATGATGAGGTTGGAGCCCGAAGCGATCTGGCCTGTCACAGAGGCGGGGTCGAAACCGGGGCTGTCCATGAAAACGAAGCCCTTTTTGTCGACGATCTCGCCAAAGAGGTAAACGTCGCGCATGGGGGCTGTGCCGCCCTTGGCAACCGCGCCGAGCGACTTTTCAAGGATCGTCGTCAGGCCGCCGCGCTTGTTGCCCGGAGAGGGGTTGTTGTCCATCTCGCCGCCGTTGCGGGCGGTGTAATCCTCCCACCATTCGATGCGGTCGATAAGCTTGCGACCGACTTCTTCGGTTTCGGCGCGGCGGGTGAGGAGATGTTCGGCGCCGTAGACTTCAGAGGTTTCCGACAGGATGGTTGTTCCGCCGTGGCGGACAAGAAGATCAGAGGCATAGCCCAGAGCGGGGTTCGCGGTGATGCCCGAATAGCCGTCCGAGCCGCCGCATTGCATGCCGATGGTGATCTCGGAAATGGGGCAGGGTTCGCGGACCGATTTGTTGGCGATCTCGAGGATGCCGCGAAGCTCTTGGAGGCCCAGTTCGATGGTTTTGCGGGTGCCGCCCGTGTTCTGGATGGTGAAGTAACGCACAGCGCCGTCTTTGCGGATCGGGCGGTTGCCGACAAGATCGGCGACCTGCATCACCTCGCAGCCCAGACCGACAAGGAGAATGCCCGCAAAGTTCGGATGCTGCGCATAGCCTTTGAGGGTGCGATAAAGCGTGGCATAGCCTTCGTCTTTGCCTGACATGCCGCAGCCTGTGCCGTGCACGATGGGCACAACCCCGTCGACATTCGGAAATTCGTCAAGCATGCCCGATTTCTCGGCGGCTTCGGCGATAAAGCGCGCGACGGAGCCCGAACAGTTCACCGATGTCACGATGCCCACATAGTTGCGGGTGCCGACGCGGCCATCGGCGCGCTTGAAGCCCATGAAGGTGCGGCCTTCGTCGATGGGCGGAAGCGGCGTGCTGGCGCTTGCGAAACCGTAATCCTGTTTATAGTCGCCCATGCCCAGATTGTGGACGTGGACATGTTCCCCGACCGCGATGTCGGCCTTGGCTTCGCCGATGATCTGGCCATAGCGATAGACATGCGCGCCCTTGGCCACCGCGCGAGTGGCGATCTTGTGGCCGCGGCTCACGCTTTGGGTCAATGTCACGGCGCCGTTTTCGATGAGGGTGCCTGCCTCAAGGTCGCGCAGTGCAATCACCACGTTGTCATCGGCATGCAAACGGATGGTCGAAGAAGTGGAAGCCATTTGGGAACTCTCGAAATTCTGGCAATCGCGCCTTTGTCGGTTCTAGCTTGTGGCGCGGCGATGTGTCAACTAACATGTTAGTATGTTTAGGTGGAAACCCTATGACCGAAGAGCTTGAAAAACTGCCCCTTGGGGACATCGAAACCCTGACAGGTTCGCTTGCGCATCGGGTCTATGTGGTGCTGCGCGAGGCGATCCTGCACATGAGGTGCCCGCCCGGGACGGTGCTTCGCAAGGGCCAGATCTGCGACCAACTCGGGGTGTCCCGTTCGCCCGTTGCCGAAGCGATTGCCAAGCTGTCTGCCGAAGGTCTTGTGGATGTGGTTCCGCAGTCTGCGACGCGGGTCTCGCGCTTTTCCATGTCGGTGATCCGCGAGGCCACTTTTTTGCGCGAGGCGCTCGAACTTGCCGCTGTCGAGCGGGTTGCACAGACGATCACCGAAGAGCAGCTTGTTGCGTTGACGCGTAACCTCAAGCTTCAACGGCTGCTGGTCGAAGATGGCGACCACGCCGGTTTTTTCGAGGCGGACGAAGATTTCCACAATATGATCATGGCCTTTACAGGTTATCAGGGTGTGACGCGCACTTTGGCAGGTGTTTCGCTTCAACTGTCGCGGGCCAGAATTCTGCTTCTGCCCTCGTCGGATCGGGCGCAGGAATCGCTTAGGGAACATGAAGAGGTGCTCGAGGCGCTGCGCAGGCGCGACGCCGAAACCGCGCGCAGCGCGATGCGTTTTCATCTTGGTCAGTTGATCAGCCGAATTGAACCGCTGGAGCAGGTTCATAGCGACTTCTTTGTGGCGCAATAAGGGGCTTTCAAGGATGAAAGTGACGGATCGTTCTTTGCTCAACAATCGGACCACCCGGCCTGTTTCCCTCACACGGATGGGATACGGCGGCGCCGCTTTGGGGAACCTCTATCGCAAGATCGAGGAGCATAACGCGCAGGCCTCGCTTGATGCGGCCTATGCGGCGGGTATCCGGTTTTTCGACACTGCGCCCCAATACGGGCTCGGCCGCTCGGAAGAGCGGATCGGCGCGGCAATCGGGCGGTTCGGACGCGAGAGCCTCCAACTTTCGACCAAGGTGGGGCGTCTCCTGTTCGATTGCGAACCGCAGGACGTCACACCCGAGGCCTTTGTCGATGTGCCGCAAAAGCGGATCGTTTTCGACTATACATATGACGGGGTGATGCGCAGTTACGAGGCGAGCCGTCAGCGCTTGGGCGTTGCGAATGCTGACATCCTCTTGGTGCATGACGTTTGCGCATTTTCGCAAGGCTCGCAAGAAAAGAGCGACGAAAAGGTGCGCGAGCTCTTTGATGGCGGCGGGTATCGCGCGCTGACCGAGCTTCGCGATGCGGGCGAGATTGCCGCCATCGGGGCGGGGGTCAACGAGTGGCAAGTCTGCGAGAGACTGCTTGCTCTTGGGGATTTCGACGGGTTCCTTCTTGCCGGTCGCTATACGCTTCTTGAGCAAGAGGCGCTCGAAAGCTTTCTGCCGCTTTGCGAGAAGCGCGATGTGGGGATCATCCTCGGCGGTCCTTATAATTCGGGTATTCTGGCCACGGGACCGAAAGAGGGGGCGATGTATAACTATGCCCCTGCAAGCGCGCCTGTGCTTGAAAAGGTGCGCAAGATCGAGGCGGTTTGCCGTTCGCATGACGTGCCGCTGATCGCTGCGGCTTTGCAATTCGTGTTCGGCCATCCGAATGTGAAAACGGTGATCCCCGGAATGGTGAGCCCCGCCGAAGTCGAGGCTAATGTGAGGGTGCTTGAAACGCCGATCCCCACGGGATTATGGTCTGATTTGAAAGGTGAAGGGCTGATACGGCCCGATGCACCACTTCCCCAAGAGGTATGATATGCTCCGCAATATTCCCAATATCCTTTCGCCTGATCTGCTCTACACGCTCGCCGCTATGGGGCATGGGGACGAGCTTGTCATTGCGGACGCCAATTTCCCCGGTGAAAGCAGCGGTCCCGAATGCATCCGGCTTGACGGTATCTCTGCAACTGCGGTTCTCGAGGCGGTTCTTGCGCTTATGCCCCTTGATACCTTTGTCGAGGACCCCGCGCTTGTCATGCAGGTGGTCGGCGATCCCGAGGCGGTGCCCGAGATTGTAGGCAACTTTCAGGAGATCATCGACAAAACGGCAGACAATCCCGCCAAGATCGGGAGCCTCGAGCGTTTTGCATTCTACGAGCGTGCAAGTTCCGCCTTTGCGATAGTGCAGACGGGCGAGACGCGTCTTTATGGCAATATCATCATCAAAAAGGGCGTGATCGGATCATGAAAATAGATGCACACCATCATCTTTGGGACCCGTCCCGTGGCGATTACGGGTGGCTGACGCCAGAGCTTGGTGTGCTCTATCAAACCTTTGGGCCAGAAGATGTGAAGCCTTTGCTCAAGGCGGCGGGCGTCGATGGAACCGTGCTCGTCCAAGCGGCACCAACGGTGGCTGAGACGGATTATATGCTCGCCATTGCGCGGGAAAACGATTTCATAAAAGGCGTTGTGGGGTGGGTGGACTTTGAAGCACCCGATGCGCCCGAGGTGATCGCCCGGCTTGCGCAGGAGCCGCTGCTCAAGGGGCTGCGCCCGATGATCCAGGACATCGCCGATCCCGATTGGATGCTAAAGGGGGAGCTTGCTCCTGCGTTCGAGGCGTTGATCGAAACGGGGCTGCGCTTCGATGCGCTGACCTTTCCCGTCCATCTGGGCAACCTGCGGGAGTTGATCCGACGTTATCCCGATCTTGCCGTGGTCATAGATCACGGCTCCAAACCCTATATCAAACGGCGTGAGATCGCTGGATGGGAGGCAGATATGCGGATGCTCGCCCGCGAAACGGACGCCCTGTGCAAGGTGTCGGGCTTGGTAACGGAGGCCGCCGAAGATTGGACGCCCTCGGACCTTCGGCCCTATGTCGATGTGCTTCTTGATGCTTTCGGACCTGATCGGCTCATGTGGGGGAGCGATTGGCCAGTGAGCCTTTTGGCTTCGGATTACGCGGAGTGGGAGGCGGTTGCGCAGTCGCTTCTCGATGTCTCGGACGAAGACCGCGCCAAGATTTTCGGTCTCAACGCGGTCAGGTTTTACGGCCTAGAGTAGGCCCCTCGCGGCAAGATTGCGCATCAGGCTGGTTGCGCCGAAGGTCCATGGCGCGCATTCGGTCGAAAGCCGCACGGTGTTGCGGAGCATGCCGAGCCGCGGCTCGGAGATTTCTACGATATCGCCAAGCTTGTGCGTGAAACCTTCGCCCTTGGCGCCGCGGTCTTGGGTCGGCGCAAAAAGCGTTCCAAGGAATAGGAAAAACCCGTCGGGATACTGGTGATGGGTGCCGGCAGCCTGTGCGACGAGGCTTTCGGGATCACGGCTGATCTGGTTCATGCTGCTTGCGCCGTTGAGGAGGAAGCCGTCTTCGCCTTTGACAGTGAGTGTCAATTCAGCATTCCGGACATCATCCAGAGAGTAGGTTTCGTCAAAAAGTCGCACCATCGGTCCGATCGCGCAGGAGGCATTGTTGTCCTTGGCTTTGCCGAGAAGGAGGGCCGAGCGGCCTTCGACGTCGCGTAGGTTGACGTCATTGCCCAATGTCGCGCCCTTGATCTCGCCGCGCGAATTGACGGCGAGCACGATTTCAGGCTCGGGATTGTTCCAGCGGCTGATCGGGTGAAGCCCCACCTCTGCACCGAAGCCGACTGCGGCCATCGGTTGGCATTTGGTGAAAATCTCGGCGTCGGGACCGATGCCCACTTCGAGATATTGGGACCAGAGGCCCTCTTTGATCAGAAGGGCTTTGACCTCGGCTGCTTTTTCCGACCCCGGAACGATGCCGCGCAGGTTGTCGCCGATCACATTGCCGACGCGTGCGCGAATGCCGGCCGCGCGGTCAGGATCGCCTGCGGCCTGTTCCTCGATGACGCGCTCGACCATTGAGGCGGCAAAGGTCACGCCGCTCGCTTTGATCGCCTGAAAATCGGAAGGGGCGAGAAGGGCGAGGCCGTCTTTGCCTGAGGCGACATCCTCGAATGTGCCGATTGTTTCGCCCGTTGCAGATTTGGCATAGGCAGCGGCATCCTCGCGTTCGAGCAAATCGCGCATGGTCGGAACCTCGCGCGAGGTGATGTCGACAAGTGCTCCGTCGCGCAGGACCACCAAAGACGGGCCGATACCGGGGCGTTCAACCCGACCTACAAAAAGACCATCACTGGGAAGTTGCGTCATGATATTACCTTTGGCTCAGGGCAAAAGTTTGCCCGGGTTGAGAATGTCGTGGGGATCAAGGGCGGTTTTGATCGCGCGCATGACCGAGAGCGCAGCATCGCCGTGCATTGCCCGCATATGCGAGATTTTACCCATGCCGATCCCGTGCTCGCCCGAAATGGTGCCACCAAGTTCGATGGCAAGGTCAGCGAGCATGGTGGTGAAGTCTTTGGCGGTCTTGATTTCGGTTGGGTCGTCGGGGTTGATCAAAAGACCACAGTGGAAATTACCGTCCCCGACGTGACCGACGATGGCACAAACGAGGCCGCGCTTGACGGATTCGATCTTCGCGGTTTCGACCGCTTGGGCAAGTGCAGAGATCGGAACGCAGACATCGGTGGAAATGCTTTTCGCACCCGGACGGAGGGACCGAAGGGCGAAATGGGCACCGTGCCGCATTTTCCACAAAGCGCTCCGCTCTTCTGCCAATGTCGACCATTTGAAGTCCGAACCGCCGTTGTCTGCTGCGATCTCGCCAAAGGTTTCGGCGGTTTCCTCAACAGAGGTGGGCGATCCGTGGAATTCGACAAAGAGATGGGGCTCCTCGGGGAGGCCCGCATTCGAATGAAGGTTGAACCCGCGCACCATCATATCGTCGACAAGCTCGATCCGCGCCATGGGAAGTCCCATCTGGATCGTCGTGATCACGGTCTCGACTGCCGCATTGATCGACGGAAAACGGCAAACGGCTGCGGACTGCGCTTCGGGCTGGCCGAAAAGTTTGAGCGTCAGCTCGGTGATGATGCCGAGCGTGCCTTCGGAGCCGACATAAAGATGGGTGAGATCGTAGCCCGCCGAAGATTTGCGCGCGCGCGTTCCTGTGCGAAGGATCGTGCCGTCAGGCTGCACCACTTCGAGCCCGAGGACCATATCCCGCATGGTGCCATAGCGCACCGCCGTGGTGCCCGAGGCCCGCGTTGCCGCCATCCCCCCCAAGGTCGCGTTTGCGCCCGGATCGACAGGAAACATGAGGCCGCTATCTCGCAAATGTGCATTGAGAGCTTCGCGGGTCACGCCAGGCTGGACGACGACATCAAGGTCTTCGGCATGCACTTTGATGATTTTGTCCATGCCGCTCAGATCGAGCGCGATACCGCCTTTTTTGGCAAGATGATGCCCTTCGAGAGACGACCGCGCGCCTTGGGCGACGACGGGGATCATATGCGCGTGGCAATAGGCGAGCAGCTCGCTGACCTCTTGGGTGGAGCGGGGGCGCACAACCGCATCGGGGAGCATTTCGGGAAACCACGCTTCGTTTTCGGCATGTTGTCGACGCACGGCATCAGAGGTGAGCAACCGATCGCCGAGCAGTGTCTTTAGGTCGTCGAGCATTGAATCCCCCAAATGGTATACCATTTCGATGCCACTCAAGCAGGAATGCGTAAGGCTCGTCAACCGCGAAACAATGGCTTTTTTGCACGGCGCCGCCGCTTTGCTTGATCCGTTGTGCGGCTAAGTCTTTCTTTCGGCTTTTCTAGGCAGCATGGATTGCATAGCATGTCAAACACTGCTCCCCCAATCGGGAACAGGAGGAGAGCAAATATGGCCGAACCAAATCTGGCTGAAGATATCGCTAATCATATGCGACGTCAGATCCTGCTTGGGGAATTGGCGCCCGGGCAGTCCATCAAGGAACGAGACAACGCCACCGAGCTAGGCGTTTCACGCACGCCGTTGCGAGAGGCCATAAGGATGCTGGCCAAAGAGGGGCTTGTCATCCTGCGCCCTGCGCGGAGTCCGATCGTTGCCGATCCCTCGCTCAAGGAGGTGTCGGACGCGCTTGAGGTGCTCGGCGCACTGGAGTTGTTCGGTTGCACTCTTGCCATCGAAAACGCCTCGGAAAGCCAGATCGCGCGGGTGATCGGCCACCATGAAAAACTTCTTTCGATGGCGGATACGCGCGACTCTCTCGATTTCTTTGAAGAAGACATGGCGTTTCACAAAAGCATCGTAGAGGCGACGGGGAACCTTCCTCTTATCGAGACGCATGGCGCCTATCTCGCGCGGCTCTGGCGGGCGCGCTATCTTTCGGCACAGAGGGCGTCCGATCGTGCGCGGGTCTTGCGTCAGCACGGGGTAATCGCCGAGGGTCTCAGCACCCGCGATATCCCTAAGATGACGAATGAAACCAAAGAGCACTTTGACTATCTCTTTGCAAACGTGTCTGTTTTCTACAAAGAGAGAGAAGACAGCTAACAGACCTTGGGGAGGGGATAATGGCAAAGTATGTTCTGGCCATAGATCAGGGCACAACATCATCGCGCGGCATCGTCTTTGACGCGGCAATGGATATTGTTGCTACAGGCCAAGAGGAATTTGCCCAGCATTTTCCCAAAAGCGGCTGGGTCGAGCACAACGTCGAGGACATTTGGTCCACTGTTTTGCGCACCTCCAAAGCTGCGATGGAAAAAGCAGGCATCTCGGGTGCCGATATCTCGGCAATCGGTATCACCAATCAACGCGAGACCACCTTGGTCTGGGACAAGGCCACAGGCGAGCCGGTTTACAATGCGATCGTATGGCAGGATCGCCGCACGTCCGAGCTGTGCAAATCTCTCATTGACGAAGGTCATGCCGAGATGATCCGCGCCCGCACGGGGCTTCTTGTCGATCCCTATTTTTCGTCGACCAAGCTGAAATGGATATTGGACAACGTCGAAGGGGCACGGAAACGGGCCGCGAAAGGCGAGCTACTTTTCGGGACCGTCGATTGCTATCTCGTCTGGAAGCTGACGGGCGGCAAGGTTCATGCGACGGATGCGACCAATGCCGCGCGGACCATGCTTTACGATATCCACAAGGGACGCTGGAGCACGACGATCTGTGCGCTCTTCGATATTCCTGCCGCGATGCTCCCCGAGGTCAAGGACTGTGCCGATGATTTCGGCGAAACCGACAGCGGGCTCTTTGGCGCGGCAATCCCCATTCGCGGCGTCGCAGGGGATCAGCAGGCGGCGACTGTCGGGCAGGCCTGCTTTGAACCCGGCATGATGAAGTCAACGTATGGCACGGGGTGCTTTGCGCTTCTCAACACGGGTGAGACTGCGGTCACATCGAAGAACCGGATGCTGACCACTATTGCTTATCAGCTTGACGGCAAGCCGACCTATGCACTCGAAGGATCGATCTTTATCGCGGGGGCCGTGGTGCAGTGGCTTCGCGATGGTCTGGGCATTATCGAAAGTGCAGCCGACACCCAGCCGATGGCCGAAGCTTCGGACGTGAACCAGAACGTCGTCCTTGTGCCTGCCTTTGTGGGGCTTGGTGCGCCCTATTGGAACGCGGATTGCCGTGGGGCGATGTTCGGGCTGACTCGGGGCACGACCCCCAAGGAAATCGCCAAGGCCGCGCTTGAAAGCGTGGGCTATCAGACCCGCGATCTTGTCGAAGCGATGAAATCCGACTGGCAGGGTGCGGCGGGTGGCACGCTCCGCGTGGATGGCGGTATGACCGCCAGCGATTGGGCGATGCAGTTCCTTTCGGATATCATCGGGGCGCCCGTGGATCGGCCGACGATCCTCGAGACGACGGCATTGGGTGCTGCTTGGCTCGCGGGGTCGCGGGTCGGGCTTTACCCCGAGCAAAAGGAATTCGCGGCGCGTTGGAAGCTCGAGCGGACCTTCTCGCCCAAGATGAGCGAGGACGACCGTTCCCGCAAATATGGGGCATGGAAACGCGCGGTAGAGGCAACCTTGGGGTTCTGACCTCTAAATTTGCGAGGTTCCGTTTAGAAGCTGGCAAGGTTCTTGCCCTATAGACTCGTTGGGCCAATCAACGAGGATAGGAATGTGCAAAGACGGGTCTTTCTGAACGGCTTGATCGCGGGTGTTTTTGCGGTCCCCGCAACGGCGCATGCGCTGGCGGGTGCGGTCGAGCAAAACGGTTTGTTTTCCTCGGCCAAACGTCCGCTGATCGACCTTGAGAACGGGACAAGTCTTTTCGATCCTTTCGAACCCGATGAGCCCGATCCCAATCTTGGCGATGTGGTGACGCGCGTTCCGAATGTTTCGGTCGATCTGAACGAAAACGAGCTTGCACTCTGGAATGCGAATACGGACGAGCACATTCGCCTCCGACCGATCACCTCCACGGGGATAGACCAACAGGAACTCGCCCGTGCCAACAGGTTCATGCGCGACTGGCGGCGCAACGAGGTAAAGACTGTCGATCCGACCCTGATCCTCGGGCTTCTGGAGCTACAACAAAGGGCACGCCGAAACGGGTTTAGGGACGAGATCCGCTTTCTCTCGGGGTATCGCAGCCCCCAAACCAACGAAATGCTGCGCAGGACAACGCGGGGCGTTGCGAAATACTCGATGCATCTCGATGCGCGGGCGATTGATTTCAGCCTCCCCGGGGTTTCTATCCGCGACACCATCAAAATGGCCAAGGATCTTGGGCTTGGTGGTGTCGGGGGATACCCGAGTTTTGTGCACATCGACAGCGGTCGCCGCCGCTATTGGGGCACGGCCTAGGATAGGGGTCATAATCAGCAAAGCATGCGGTATGGTCCTCCTCGTGCCCCATGATAGATGTAGTATGCGGACGATGGCGCGGCTGGAGATAGGTGACGAGCGATATGCGTGGGTGAACCGCACGCTGTTCATGGGAACAGGTGCGCGTCATGCCGATGCGGTGACAGCTTAGCCTTTTGCTGTGCTCTAGTTTTTGTGCGTGAGGGTCTCGACACAGAGGACGGTCGGCAAGTGTGACGCGATTTCGCTCCAGCTTTCACCTTGGTCGAAGGACGCAAACACCGATCCCGAGTTGGTGCCGAAATAGAGGCCAAAGTCCTCATGACCATCCGTCGCGAGCGATTGGCGCAATACAGTGTAACAACAATTCTCTTGCGGTAGGCCGTTGCGCTGGTCCGTCCATGTCTCGCCGCCGTCGCGGCTTATCCAGACTGCGGCTTTGAGGTCGACGGGGAGCCGTCCGTGTTCGACATGGGGCACGACCCAAAGTGTCTCGGGATCATGTGGATGGACCGCGACAGGAAAGCCGAAATTCGAAGGCAACCCGCGCGTCACCTCGTCCCAACTGCGTCCACCGTCCTTGCTTTTGAATACACCGTGGTGGTTTTGCTGATAGATCAGATCACCCGAGGTCGAAGCCCGCACCATGTTGTGCACGCAGTGGCCGATCTCGTGGCCGCATTCGCCATGATCGCTGTGGTCCGCGGCTTCTGCGTTCGAGCGGTTGTTGCGCCGCTCCCAGGTCTTGCCACCGTCTTCGGACGCGAAAATACCAGCCGCCGAAATACCGACCCAGAGTTTGTCGGAATTGTCGGGATCCTCAATGATCGTGTGCAGTGTGAGCCCTGCACCGCCGGGGCTCCATGTATCGCGCGAGGCGTGATCGTTAAGACCCGAAACAGGGGTCCAAGTTTCGCCGTCGTCGTCGCTTTGGTAGAGGTTGGCTGGCTTGGCCCCAGCATAGAGACGCGTGCCGACGCGGCGGATCGACCAAAGGTCGGCCACCTGACCTGTGAAAGGTGCGGGGCCTGTGTCGACATATCCGATCTGGGCGGCGAATTCCGGTTCTGCGCGCATCATTCTGTCGAAATCGCCTTCGGCGAGTTTACTTTCGGTCCAGATGTTCCCGCCATCGGTGGTCTTCATCACTGTCGCGCCGAAAAACGCTCCACCTCCCGCAGCCCAGATGGTTCCACTTTCAGGGTCGGCCGTCATGTGGTTGATGCCTTTCCCTATTGGGGCAGGGCCCTTGACGGTCCAGGCAGAGCGGTCATCGTTGCTTTGGATCAGAACGGCACCTTTGGTGGTGCCGACAAGCACAGTCGTACGCGCAGCCATTTTCACTCCCCCGAAACAGACTACCCACCCATGATAGCATCGCGCATTGGGTTCGTCGCGCTATAAGTTTGCGCGAACGGCGAAATTCCGGCTTTGTTTTACCTCGGGTTCTGTTGTGCAATTCGGTCTGGGCGTGCAGGAAAATTGCGGTTAATCTCGGATCAAATTTTACCACTTGGTCAGGATTATCCCGAATGGCCCATGAATTTCCACGTGTCGTCGGCACAGCCTTTACGCCTGAATGGTTTGAAACCAAACGGGTCAATCTCTCTGCTGCCGAACGAAGGGCAGAGCAGATCACCACTCGGCGTTCGGTCAAAAAGGACTATCAGGCCGCTTGGCTTCTCAAGGCGATTACCTGCATCGACCTGACCACGCTGGCGGGGGACGATACCGAAGGACGGGTCAAACGGCTCTGCGCAAAGGCGCGCAATCCCGTGCGGCCTGATCTTCTTGAGGCGCTCGGGATCGACGGCATCCAGACGGGCGCGGTTTGCGTTTATCCGACGATGGTGCCGCACGCGGTCAAGGCGCTTGAAGGCAGCGGGATTCCCGTGGCGTCTGTGGCAACGGGATTTCCTGCGGGGTTGACGCCTTTGCCGTTGCGATTGGCCGAGATTACCTATGCCGTCGAACATGGCGCGAAAGAAATCGACATCGTCATCACGCGCGAACATGTGCTGACCGGCAACTGGAAGGCGCTTTATGACGAGATCGCCCAGATGCGGGAGGCCTGCGGTGACGCTCATCTCAAGGCCATTCTTGCGACTGGGGATCTTCAGACCCTAAGCAACGTTTACAAGGCGTCGATGGTGGCCATGCAAGCGGGATCGGATTTTATCAAAACCTCGACCGGCAAAGAGAGCGTGAATGCGACCTTGCCCGTTTCGCTTACCATGATCCGTGCTTTGCGCGATTTCAAAGATCTCACGGGGCAGATGGTCGGCTTCAAACCGGCTGGTGGGTTATCACAGGCCAAACATGCGCTTGCGTGGCAAATCCTGATGAAGGAGGAGCTTGGCAATCGCTGGCTTGAAAACGATCTTTTCCGGATCGGTGCCTCGTCCCTATTGGGGGATATCGAGCGTCAGCTCGAACACCATGTCACGGGCCGTTATTCCGCCTCAAACCGCCACGCGCTCGCCTAAGGTCACACAGATGCCAAGTCTCAAGGATATTATGGAAACCATGGATTACGGTCCCGCTCCCGAAAGCAACTCGGATGTCGTCGCTTGGCTCAAGGGTCATGCGGGCGGTATCGGGCATTTCATCGATGGCGCATTTGTCGGGGCCGAGGGGGCCAGCACCGAGGTTGTGAACCCCGCAACGGATGAGGTGATCGCCAAAATCGCCCTCGCCGGTAAGACCGAGGTGGACGCAGCCGTCAAAGCGGCACGAAAAGCCTTTGCGAAGTGGTCGGCTCTTTCGGGTCACGAGCGGGCCAAATATCTCTATGCCATCGCGCGGCAGGTTCAAAAGCGGGAACGGTTTTTGGCTGTCCTTGAAACCATGGACAACGGCAAAACCATTCGTGAAACGCGCGATATCGACGTGCCGCTCGTTGCACGCCATTTTTATCATCATGCAGGCTGGGCCGAACTCGTCGAAACCGAATTTGACGGTTTCGCGCCTGTAGGCGTTTGCGGCCAAGTGATCCCGTGGAATTTTCCCTTGCTGATGCTGGCATGGAAAATCGCGCCTGCTTTGGCGGCGGGGAATACGGTCGTGCTCAAACCTGCCGATCTTACGCCGCTTACAGCGCAGGCTTTTGCCGAGATCTGTGTCGAGGTCGGGCTTCCGAACGGTGTGGTGAACATCGTCCAAGGTGGCGCCGACACGGGTGCTTTGCTCACAGGGCACCCCGATGTCGACAAGGTGGCCTTTACGGGGTCGACCGAAGTCGGGCGCAGCATCCGCAAGCAGATCGCAGGGTCGGGAAAGAAGCTTTCGCTGGAGCTGGGGGGCAAGTCACCCTTTATCGTCTTTGAGGACGCGGATATTGATGCGGCTGTCGAAGGGGTCGTGGACGCCATCTGGTTCAATCAGGGCGAGGTGTGCTGCGCGGGATCGCGGATATTGGTTCAGGAAGGCATCGCGCAGTCGTTCTTTGCGAAACTGGATGCGCGTTTGGCGAAGCTGCGCATCGGTGATCCACTGGACAAGACGATGGATATGGGCGCGGTCGTCTCGCACAAGCAACTCGGACGGATCAACGGTTTGATCGCCGAGGGGATCGCGCAGGGTGCAACGCTCCACCGTGCCGAGACGCAAGTGCCTTCGCGCGGGAGCTTTTGTGCGCCCGGCTTTTTCACGGGGACCGAGGCCGCGCATACCGTCTCGCAGGTCGAGATTTTCGGCCCTATCGCCACGACCGCAACCTTTCGCACGCCGTCCGAGGCGATCACCCTTGCCAATGACACGCGCTATGGTCTTGCCGCGTCGATCTGGAGCCAGACCATCGACCGCGCCATCGAAGTGGCGGCCAAGGTCAAGGCGGGCGTGGTCTGGATCAATGCGACCAATCTTTTTGATGCCGGTGCAGCCTTTGGCGGATATCGAGAGAGCGGGTTCGGACGGGAAGGGGCACGCGAAGGGCTTTTCGAATATCTCAAGCCCGTCCACAAAGCGGGCAAGGAACGCGTTGCGGCCGCCGCCGATATGAGCGTGGCGCCTTTCACGGGAAAATCCGATACCCCCGATATCGATGTGACGTCCAAGCTCTATATTGGCGGCAAGCAAACGCGGGCGGATGCGGGACAAAGCTATACGGTGATCGGCAAAAACGGTGCGACAGGTCAAGCCGCACTCGGCAGCCGCAAGGACATTCGCAACGCTGTTGAAGCGGCGGCCAAGGCAACGGGCTGGTCGAATGTGACGGGCCACAATCGGGCGCAGGTTCTCTATTTCTTTGCAGAGAACCTTGCTCAACGGCGTGACGAGTTCATCGAAGCACTCAAGGCGGCGGGATCGAAAGAAGCAAAGGCCGAAGTTGATACCGCAATCCGCCGCGCCTTCTGGTATGCGGCACAAGCCGACAAATTCGACGGTGCAGTGCATTCGACCAAGTCGCGGCATATCACGATGGCGATCCATGAACCTTGGGGCGTGCTCGGGATCGTTTGTCCAGATGAGGCCCCTTTGCTTGCTCTGGTGTCACTGATGCTGCCCGCGATTGCCATGGGGAACCGCGCGGTCGTGATCGCTTCGCAATCGCAGCCGCTCGTCGCGACCAAGCTGTATCAGGTTCTGGAAACATCCGATGTGCCCGCAGGTGTAGTGAACATCATCACGGGCGAGAGCCTCGGACTTGCCAAAACACTTGCCGAACACGACGAGGTTGCCGCGCTTTGGTATTGCGGAACGGCCGAGGGCGCCAAGACGGTCGAAGTTGCCTCCTGCGGTAATCTCAAGGCCGTTTGGTCGGATCAGGGGCGTTTGCGCGATTGGTTCGATCCGAAAGCGGGTCAGGGGTCGGAATATCTTCGCCGTGCGACACAGGTAAAGACAATCTGGCTTCCCTACGGCGAGTGACGGTTTCGCTTTGGTGCTTTGCAAAGGCTCACGGGTATTCGTGGGCCTTTTCTATGTCAAATTTTACTCCACACACCATATATAGAGTTTTCGCCCTCAATTTTGGAAAATTACACCATCTATAGAATAGATTGGTCATAAAAGGTTTACACCAAGAGCCTCGCGTGTTCCATTGTCGACATAAGGTGGTCGTAATTGAACTTCGGCCACGTGACCCTTCAGCAAGGGTCGCCAAGAAACCGAACGGGGAGAGACACGTGAAATTCCAAAAACTGAGCACCGTCGCTGTGATCGCTATGACATCTGTACTGGCTAGCAGCGCATTTGCGGCCGAGGATTGCGGGTCATTGAGCATGGCCGAAATGAATTGGGCGTCTGCCGAACTCATGGCCAATGTGGATGCGATCATTCTTGAGGAAGGCTATGGATGCGAGGTCGAACTCGTTCCGGGTGCAACGACGACGACCTTTGCTTCGATGAATGAAAAGGGCGAGCCTGATGTAGCGGGCGAACTCTGGATCAACGCCGTGCGTGAACCACTGGAAATTGCGATGAACGAAGGGCGGCTCCATTCCGCGCTGAGCGGGCCGATCACAGGTCTTGGCGAAGGGTGGTGGGTGACCCGCAAGTTTGCCGAAGAGCACCCCGAGTTGGATACCGTCGAAAAGCTGATCGCGCATCCCGAGTTGTTCCCCGACGCAGAGGATGCGTCGAAAGGGGCGTTCATGGGATGCCCTGCGGGGTGGGGTTGCCAGCTTACCAATGCCAATCTCTTCCGTGCTTTCGATATGGAGGAAAAGGGATGGACCCTTGTCGATCCCGGATCGGCGGCAGGGCTTGATGGCGCGATTGCGAAAGCATCCGAACGTGATGAGCCGTGGTTCGGCTATTACTGGGCGCCGACCGCATTGATCGGGAAATATGATCTGGAACTTCTCGAGTGGGAAACCGCATGGGGCGGGTCTGAGAACTGGGATGGCTGTATTGTGATGGCCGAGCAGGATTGTCTTGATCCGCAGCCCACATCCTACACCGAGTCAGAGGTCCATACCGTCATCACCGATCGCCTGATGAAGGAAGGCGGGATCGCGGTTGAATATTTCAAGACGCGCATTTTCCCAGGCGAGGTGATGAACACGATGCTCGTCTATATGAACGAAGAGCAAGCGACGGGTGCTGATGCGGCTTGGCATTTCCTCGAGAACTATGAGGATCTTTGGTCCGGTTGGGTCTCGCCCGAAGCGGCAGCCGCGATCAAAAAAGCCCTTTGATCGGGTCCAATTCCTTGAAGCGGGGGGCGCGACTGCGTCCCCTGTTTTTGCTTTGCCGATACAATTGCAGGATGACGAATGGAAGTTTTTGAGGAATTCCCTGCGCTCGGGCGGAAAACGCTGAGCACGATGAAAAAGGTTATCGATGAGGCTTTCAAAGGCTTTTCCCGTGAATACGGTCAGGCGCTTGAGGACTTTTTCGATCCGCTTCTGAGGTTTCTGGTCTGGTTCGAAAAGCTGCTTCTTGCGACGCCTTGGCCGATCATTCTGTTGATCGTGGGGGCGCTTGCATGGCTTGGGTCGCGGTCGTGGAAAATCAGCCTCGGCTCTGTACTTGCCTTTGTCGCCATCGGCGTCTTGGGCATGTGGGAAGACACAATGGCCACATTGGCGATCATCTCTGTATCCACCTTTCTCTGTATCCTCCTGGGCATCCCGATCGGCATTTTCATGGCGCGTTCGGATCGGGCCCAGTCGCTGATTACGCCCGTTCTCGACGTGATGCAGACCATCCCCTCGTTCGTTTATCTTATTCCGGTGGTCATGCTTCTGGGGATCGGCAAGGTTCCGGGTCTTCTTGCCGTGTGCATCTATGCGATCCCGCCGATTGTGCGGCTTACCAATCTTGGCATCCGTCTGGTTGATAAAGAGGTCCTTGAGGCTGCGGACGCCTTTGGCGCAAGTCCGAGACAAAAGCTTATCGGCGTTCAGGTGCCGCTCGCGCTCCCCAATATTTTTGCGGGGATCAATCAGACGATCATGATGGCGCTGTCGATGGTGGTCATTGCTTCGATGATCGGGGTGAAGGGGCTTGGCGTGCCTGTGCTTCGCGCCATTTCGAACCAGTATCTCGCACTCGGGCTGATGAATGGCCTCGCGATCGTGGCGCTGGCGATCATTTTCGACCGTGTGTCACAATCCTACGGCAAACGACTTCAGGCCTATCGCAAAGGACATGGACATGACTGACGCGAAAATCCGTATCAAGAACCTCTACAAGATTTTCGGCAAGTCTCCTGCAAGGATGCTGCCTTTGGTCAAAGAGGGGATGACCAAAACAGAGCTTTTGGAAAAGCATAACCATGTCTTGGGTATCCAGAACGTTTCGCTCGATATTCCCGAAAAACGAATTCAGGTGGTGATGGGACTTTCGGGGTCGGGCAAGTCGACGCTGATCCGTCATATCAACCGTTTGATCGAACCCACGGGGGGAGAAATCCTTATCGATGGGGATGATGTTCTGGCGATGGACGACAAGCGTTTGCGTCAATTGCGCCGGACCAAGACCGCAATGGTGTTCCAGAAGTTCGGCCTCTTGCCACACCGCAAGGTGAGAGAGAACGTTGCCTATGGGCTTGAAATCCAAGGCGTAGACCCCGCGAAATGTGCAGAGCGCGCACAGTATTGGATCGAGCGCGTGGGGCTTGGCGGATATGAAGACCACTATCCTGGGCAGCTTTCCGGCGGGATGCAGCAGCGTGTCGGGCTGGCCCGTGCGCTTGCCACCGATCCCGAAATTCTCTTGATGGACGAGGCCTTTAGTGCGCTCGATCCGCTGATCCGCTTTGATATGCAGTCGATCCTGCTCGAATTGCAGCACGAGCTTCACAAGACCATCGTGTTTATCACGCATGATCTCGATGAAGCACTTCGGCTTGGCGACAATATCGCGATTTTGCGGGATGGCGCGATGATCCAGCAGGGCGATGCCCAAGAGATCGTCCTTCGGCCTGCGGACGATTACATCGCCGATTTCACCAAGGACATCAACCGCGGCAAGGTCATCCAGCTGCGGTCTTTGGCGACACCGAATACGGGCTATCAGGGCGAGACGCTGAGTGCGGGCACCAAACTCGAGGACGCGTTGCCTATTCTGGCTCAAGCCCCCGAACAGACCATAGGCGTGACCCAAGCCAGTGTAACCTTGATCGGGACGGTCACACTCAGGGACGCGATTTCGGCGCTGCGCAGTTAGGTCTCGGTGACAGGCGCTTCCTAGAAATAGGGGGCGCCGCTCACGTTGAGATAGAGCGCATAGAGCGATTGGCTTGCCGCCATAAAGAGCCGCGTCCTTGCGCGCCCGCCAAAGCAGAGGTTCGCGCAGCGCTCGGGAAGGTGGATATGCCCGATCGCGGTGCCATCGGGTGCAAAAACCCGCACACCGTTTAGCCCCTCTCCTGTGCCCCAACCTGCCCAGAGGTTTCCGTGTTCGTCCACGCGGAACCCATCGGGGGCACCATTCGGGCCAGCTCTGACAAATTCGCGCAGATTGCGGACGGAGGTCCCATCCTCGGTGATATCGGCGACGAGAATGCGGCGCGGTTCGGCGCGGGATTCAACGATATAGACCAACCTCTCATCGGGTGAGAAACAAATGCCGTTGGGCTGGTCGATCCCTTCGATCACGCAGGTGAGTTCCCCCGTTTCACCATCGATGCGATACACATTCGGCGCGATTTCGGGCGTGACTTTGCCGCCTTCGTAATGGGCCGAAATGCCGAAAACCGGATCGGTGAACCAGATGCTGCCATCCGATTTTGCGACGACGTCATTGGGAGAATTCAGCCGTTTGCCTTCGAACCGATCCGCAAGAACAGTCATCGTCCCGTCAAGCTCGGTGCGCACAACGGCGCGGAGCCCGTGCATACAGGAAATCAGCCGCCCTTGACGGTCACGGGTATTGCCGTTGGCAAATCCGCCTCGGCGGAACTCGGTCACTTGACCCGAGGTTTCGTCGTAACGCAGGAGGCGATCGTTGGGAATGTCGCTCCAGACAAGAGCATTGTGGTCCCCAAACCAGACAGGACCCTCGCCCCAACGTGTGCCATGATAGAGCCGCTCGACCGCAGCGTTGAAAAGGATCAAATCCGCAAAGCGCGGATCGAGCACTTCGACAGCGGGATCGGGATAGGTTTCAGAGGGATGCCACATCCCGTTCTCCTTTTATCGATTGGGTTGATGCGCGCTCGATGAGTTCGAACCCGAGATCGTGCCGTTTGCCACCACCACTCTCTCCCTTCAGCCGCGCAAGAAGTTCTGTTGCCGCAAGACGGCCAAGGTGTTCGCGGTCGACGCGCACGGTTGTCAGCGCGGGGAACAAATCTTTGGCAAAGGCCTGATCCCCGAACCCGATCACGGAAAAGTCCTTTGGGATCGAGAGACCTTGGGCCTGTGCTTCGATCAGAACGCCATGAGCGAGAACGTCCGAGCTGCAAAAGACGACGCCCGATCCGAAGCCTTGGGCCAAAAGCTCAGCAAAAGCACTGCGCCCCCCTCCGATCGTTGCAGGTCCCGCAAGCACGATATCCGCCACAGGGGCCCCTGTGCCTTGGGTAAATCGCTTCGAAAAGGCGGCTTTGCGACGATGGGCGCGTTCATCGTCGGCATAGATGACGGCCGCGTTACGATGGCCCCGAGCAAGAGCATGCTCCGCGACAGCCTGTCCTGCGGCGGTATGGTCGAAGCCGACACAAAACCCGATCGGATCTTCCGATAAATCCCAAAGCTCGACAACTGGGATCGCGGCGCTCTCGAGCGATTTGCGGGCGCTTGGCGTGTGGTCGACCCCCGTCAGCATCACCGCATCAGGGCGGCGCGAGAGATGGGTCTTGATCAGGGCCTCTTCCTCTTCGGGCGTGTGCCCCGTTTCGGAAAGAAGGAGCTGATAGCCTTGATGCCTGAGTTGCTCGGCAAAAGCCTGCACCATAGCGGCATAAGTGGTGTTGTTGATCGACGGCACCAGAACGCTGATCAAGCGGCTTTTGTTGGAGGCCAAGGCCCCCGCAAGCGCATTGGGCACGAAACCCGTTTGCTCGATGGCTTTTTCGATGCGCTGCAATGTTTCGGGCGAGACCACAGAGGGATTGGACAAGGCACGCGAAACTGTGACCTGACTCACCCCCGCGAGTTTACCCACCGCCGCCATCGTGACGCGCTGTGTTTTGGACTGGGTGGAGACGGCTTTGGGCGCCATAGGGTCAAGAGCCTGATGTTATAAGTGCACAGGAAATTAGTAGCCCCCACTTGTGGAACCGACAAGCCTCGGCCATGGTTGATCAGCAAAGCCGATGTCATCTGAACCTCGCGTCTTAACGGGCAAACGGGAAATTTGATCAAAAAGTGGTTTGACAACCTCCCAGAAATGAGAACCCTTACGGCGAAACGGTTCGACCCGAGAGGGAGCGGCCTTGGTTTAGGTTAGTCGCAGCGATATCCAACAGATTGGAATGTAGCAGATGAAATATCACACTCCGTCTTCTTTCGAGGAAGCCGCAAAGATTGCGGCACAGGCAAGCGGAACCACACGGTTCTTGGCTGGTGGCACCGATGTTCTTGTCCAGATGCGCGCGGGAATCGTGCTTCCCGACGAGCTGATCGATCTCAAGAAGATTCCCGGTGTCTTCGACATGATCCGCAATGATGATGGGCGCTGGCGGATCGGTGCTGCCGTTCCGGGTGCCAAACTCGGAGCGAATGATGCACTGGTCGCCGATTGGCCCGGTGTGGTCGAAGGCATGGAGCTTGTCGGTTCGACACAAGTTCAGGGGCGTGCGACGCTCACAGGAAATCTGTGCAACGGTTCGCCTGCGGCAGATGGGGTGCCCGCGCTTGTCGCTGCCGGCGCATCGGTGGACATCACCGGCCCGAACGGAACCCGCACGATTGCGGTCGAAGACATTCCCGCAGGTCCGGGCAAGACGACCTTGACCAAAGGCGAAGTGATCTCTGCGATCAACCTTCCCGCGCGTGGAAAGAACGGCGGGGATGCATATCTTCGGTTCATTCCCCGCACCGAGATGGACATCGCTGTTGTCGGCTGTGCGGTGAACCTTTCGGTCGACGGTGACGTGATCGTTGCGGCCAAGGTTGCGCTCGGCGCGGTCGCTCCGACCGTCATCGTGGCCGATGAAGCAGCAAAAGCCATCCTTGGAACAACGCTCGATGATGCCGCGTTGGATAAGCTGGCCGCTGCGGCCTCTGCTGCCGCAAACCCCATTAGCGACAAGCGCGGATCGCGCGAATTCCGCATCGAAGTTGCCGGCGTCCTTGCCCGCCGCGCGGCCAAGATCGCCTATGCCCGAGCAAAGGGAGAATAACCCATGAGCAATATTCATGTGACCACCACCATCAATGGCGACAAAGTCGAATTCCTTGCCGATCCGCGAGAAACGCTTCTTGATTGTCTGCGCGACAAAGTCGGGCTTACCGGCTCGAAAGAAGGCTGTGGAACAGGGGATTGCGGCGCTTGCTCTGTGACTGTGGACGGCACTCTTGTCTGTTCCTGTCTGGTGCTTGGCGTCGAAGCGGAAGGCAAAGACATCCGCACCATCGAAGGCATGGCAGAGGGCGGCACGCTTCATCCGCTCCAGCGCAAATTCATCGAACATGCCGCGCTTCAGTGCGGGTTCTGCACGCCCGGTCTTCTTGTCGCCTCCAAGGCGCTGTTGGACAAGAACCCGAGCCCGACCGAGGAAGAGGTTCGTTTCTGGATTGCGGGCAACCTTTGCCGTTGCACCGGTTATGACAAAATCGTCCGCGCCATCATGGATGCCGCTGCGGAACTGCGTGGGGAGGCTGCGTAATGGCAAAAGACGAATATCGTGAATTCCGTTTGGTCGGCACACGTCCCGACCGCCCTGATGGTCTCGACAAGGTAACGGGCCGTGCGCGTTATGGCGCGGATATGACCGCGCCAGGAATGCTTTGGGGCGCGGTCGTGCGCAGCCCGCATGCGCATGCCCGTATCGTCAAGATTGATGCGACCAAAGCTTTGGCTCTGGATGGCGTCAAATCGGTCGTCACCCGCGCCGATTTTCCCGAGGGCCTCACGGGTGAGGATTGGAATCTTCAGGAAAACACCATCGCGGGCGAGCGCGCGCTTTATGATGGTCACGCGGTGGCAGCCGTTGCGGCGACGAGCCGCTTCCTCGCTGAAGAAGCTGCGCGGCTGATCGAAGTCGAATACGAAGTGCTGCCCCATGTGATCGATGTGGACGAGGCGATGAAGCCCGATGCCCCCGTCATTCGCAAAGGCGTTTCGGATGCTACGGTGCCCGAAGGCATGTCGCCGAACGTAGTGCGCAAAATCGAGTTCGGCAACGGCGATGTTGACGCGGCTTTTGCGGCTGCCGATCTCGTTATGGAAAAGAGCTTCAAAACCGAAGCCACGCACCAAGGCTATATCGAACCCCATGCCTGTGTCGGCCAGATGGGCGCAGACGGCAAGGGCGAGATGTGGGTTTGCACCCAAGGACAGTGGTATATCCGCAAGATGTGTTCCGCCGTTCTGGGAACCGAAGCCTCGCAACTGCGGGTCACTCCTTCGGAAATCGGCGGCGGTTTCGGAGGCAAGACAACCATCTTTATGGAGCCTCTGGCGCTTGCGCTCAGCCGCAAGGCAGGCGGCAAACCCGTCAAGATCGTCATGAGCCGTTCCGAAGTTCTTCGGGCGACAGGACCGACCGCCTCGGCGTCGATGGACGTCAAACTGGGCATGAAAAAGGACGGCACGCTTTCGGGCGTCAAGGTCGAGTTCCGCATGCAAGGCGGGGCTTTCCCCGGTGCGCCGACGGAATTTGCGCTCTATTGCGGTCTTGCCCCTTATAAGTTCGGCGCGGTTGAAGCGGTTGGCTACGATGTGATCGCGAACCGCCCGCGCTGCGCGGCCTATCGTGCTCCGGGTGCGCCGATGGGGTCTTTCGCGGTTGAAAGCCTGTTGGACGAAATGTGCATCGAGCTTGGGCTTGATGCGCTCGACGTGCGTTTCAAGAACGCCGTTGTGACCGGTGATCGCGCAGCCTATGGCCCGAAATTCGGATCGATCGGTTTTGTCGAAACGCTTGAAGCCGTGAAGAACCACCCGAACCTTCTGGCCGAGCTGGGGCCGAACCAAGGGCGCGGCATTGCTGCAGGATATTGGTTCAACCACAATGGCGAGACATCGGTTTCGATGGCCATATCCGAAGACGGGACTGTTCAGGTCTCGGTCGGCACCCCCGATATCGGCGGCAGCCGTGCGTCCATCGCTCTGATGGTCGCCGAGACGCTCGGCATCGCCTATGAGGACGTGCGCGTCAATATCGCCGAAACGGGGTCTTTGGGGGTCAATGAGCCGACCCACGGAAGCCGCGCGACCTTTGCCAGCGGCAAGGCTGCGGTTCTGGCAACGGAAGCCGCCATCAAGGAAATGTGCAAACGCGCGGCCAATGAATGGGGGATCGAACCCGAGGCGGTCGAATGGAAAGACGGCGCGGCCCGTCCCGCAGGTCCGAACGCAGGTCAGTTTCCCCCAATGACGATCAAGGAAATCGGCGCGGCGATGGGCTCGACAGGTGGACCGATCTCGGGGCACCACGAAAGCCTCCCCGACGGGGTCGGCGCGAGCTTTGGCGCGCATGTGGTGGACGTAGAGGTCGACCCCGAAACGGGGCGGACCACGATCCTGCGTTACCTTGTCGTGCAGGATGCGGGTCGCGCGATCCATCCCTCCTATGTCGAAGGACAGTATCAGGGCGGCGCGGCGCAAGGCATCGGCTGGGCGCTCAACGAAGAGTATGTCTATGACGACAAGGGGCGGCTCCAGAACTCTGTCTTCCTTGATTACCGCGTGCCTCTGGCATCGGATCTTCCCATGATCGACACTGTGATCGTCGAAGTGCCGAACCCCGGCCATCCCTATGGTGTGCGCGGTGTGGGAGAGACGGGGATCACGCCGCCGCTTCCTGCATTGGCAAACGCGGTGCGGGCGGCAACAGGCGTGCGGATGACGCATCTTCCGATGTCGCCGTCCAAGGTGCTGGCGGCGCTCAAGGCACGCTGATGGGGATGCTCAAGGTCCACCTCTGGTCCGGACTGCGCCGCTTTGCAGAGGGCGCTGAACAGGTCGAGGTCGAGGCGACAACGATCGGCACTATGCTCGATGGGCTCAAGGCAGCCTATCCGGGACTGGGGCCGATCATTGATGCTGGTGTTTCAGTTGCCGTTGATGATGAAATCGTCAACGGTAGCCGGCACCGCGCCCTTGCTCCAGAAAACGAGATTTTCATCCTGCAGAAGATCAAGGGTGGCTGAGGCTTAAACAGTCGGTTTCCAAGGTGACGCGTTGTCTATAGAGAGTGCGGCATCCAGACCCAATACATAGAGTCTTTGCCGTGACCCCGACCGAACGCCTCCACGCTATTTTCGAGCTTTTCTCCGAAGCTGAAGCCGATGCGCGGCCTCTGGATGCTGTGACCTCGGCATGGTTCCGTGCACAACGCGGGCTTGGTGATGCGGACCGTGGAGAGATCCTTGGGGCGATCTATGATATTTTGCGCCATCGGGGCCGATTGACATGGTGGTGCGAACGGCTTGGTCGCGAACCTTCGGCTCGCACACTTTTCATTGCTTGGCTTGCATTGGTTGAACGAAAGTCGGGGGATCAGATCACCGATCTTGTAGGCGATCCCGATCATCTTCATCCGCCGTTTCTCAGCTCGCTTTCGGGCGCATCGCTCGATCATCCAGAAATGCCCGAAGGCGTGCGGCTTGAATGCCCTGAATGGGCTCTTGAACCTCTCAAGGCGCGGTTTGGCGCTTCGTTCGCGATGGAAATGGAGGCGACGCTTTTGCCGCCCGCAGTCGATTTGCGGGTCAATCCGCTCAAGGCCGATGTCGCAAAGGTTTTGGCCGCGCTCAAGGCGATAGGGCTTGATGGCGAACCCATGCGGCTTGCCGAAAACGGTATCCGCGTGTCGCAAAGGTTTTCTTTTGCCAAACTTGATGCGCTGAAAACGGGCGGCGTGGAAATTCAGGACGAAGGATCCCAGCTTGTCGCCGCGCTTGTGGACGCAAAGCCAAGCGATCGGGTTGTCGATTTTTGTGCAGGGGCGGGGGGCAAAACGCTCGCCGTTGCGGCACAGATGAACAACAAGGGACGGATCATCGCCTGTGACGTCAGTGAAGGGCGGCTCAAACGCTGTGCTGAACGGCTCCGTAACGCGGGTATCCACAATGCGGAAACGCGGCTTTTGTCGAGCGAGAGCGACAAATGGATCAAGCGCCATAAACTTGGGTTCGACCGTGTTCTCATTGACGCGCCCTGTAGCGGAACGGGCACGTGGCGGCGCAATCCCGACACCCGTTGGAAGTCGCATGACGCGGGTGGGCTTGAAAGTCTTGTCGCATTGCAGGCCCGCATTCTTGCGAGTGCCGCGCGGCTTGTGAAGCCGGGTGGCCGTCTCGTTTATGCCACCTGCTCTATGCTGCCCGTAGAGAACGAAGACCAAGTGGCCAAGTTCCTCGCCGCTTTCCCGATGTTCAGGCTGGTGCCGCTCTCGGAGGTGTCACCCAAGTTGTCCCAAGCGGTGGGCGGCGCGTATCTGTCTCTAACCCCCGCGCAGCACGGGACGGACGGCTTTTTTGCCGCCGTCCTCGAGCGAATTGCCGTACCGATCAGCGCTTAGGCTTTTTCGGGAAGGGCACACCTTTGGTGGTGAATTTCTGCGGACGCGAATTCGGGCGGCCCGCATTCTTTTTGAGCGCGGTTTTCAAAGCGCCGACAGGCTGGTGCACGGGAACAAGCTGATCCGGACGCGGCCCGATAAGGTCGGCGCGCCCCATGGATTTGAGTGCCTCGCGCAGAAGCGGCCAGTTATCGGGATCATGATACCGAAGGAACGCTTTGTGGAGGCGGCGCTGGCGACCACCGCGCACCGTTTCAACGGCTTCGCTTCCGCCGCGGCGCACGCCTTTGAGCGTGTTGACGCCCGTGTGATACATCGCCGTCGCGGTTGCCATAGGAGAGGGCAGGAACGTCTGGACCTGATCGGCGCGGTAACGGTTCTTTTTCAGCCAGAGCGCGAGGTTGAGCATGTCCTCGTCGGTGGTTCCGGGGTGGGCCGCGATGAAATATGGGATCAGATAATATTTCTTGCCCGCCTTGGCGGCTGCAGCGTCGAACATTTCCTTGAAACGGTCATAGGTCCCGATCCCAGGTTTCATCATCACATCAAGCGGCCCGCGTTCCGTATGCTCGGGCGCGATCTTGAGATAGCCGCCCACGTGGTGCGTCACGAGCTCTTCGATGTATTCGGGGCTCTTGACGGCAAGGTCATAGCGCACGCCAGATGCGACCATCACGCGTTTGACGCCATCGACTTCACGCACTTTGCGATACAGACGAATGAGATCATCGTGCGAGGTGTTCAGGTTCGGGCAAATATCGGGAAAGACGCAAGAGGGAAGACGGCACGCCGCCTCGATTTTGGGGTCTTTGCAGGCCATGCGATACATGTTGGCGGTCGGACCGCCGACGTCCGAGATGACACCCGCAAAACCCGGTGTCTTGTCACGGATGTTTTCAATCTCGCGCAGGATCGAACCTTCGGAACGGTTCTGGATTACGCGGCCTTCGTGCTCGGTGATCGAGCAGAAGGTGCAGCCCCCGAAACAGCCGCGCATGATCGTGACCGAAGTCTTGATCATCTCGTAGGCTGGGATTTTCGCGTCCATATAAGAGGGATGCGGAACCCGTGCGTAAGGAAGATCATAGACCGCATCCATTTCGTCCGAAGACAGCGGGATCGGCGGCGGGTTCAGCCAGAGGTCACGATCACCATGCCGTTGCACCAGAGGACGCGCGTTTCCCGGATTGGCTTCTCGGTGTAGAACGCGCGACGCGCGGGCATAGGCCTCTTTGTCGACCTCGACCGTCTCGAAAGAAGGCAGGCGGATCACGGTTTTGCCTGCAACACGGCTCGCTGCTTCGTCGGAGGACTCGAGATCGTCGGCAGGAAGTTCGGTGTAATCCTCGGGGACGGGACGGAACAGCGCAACACCGCGGATATCATCAAGATCCTTAGGTGTTTCGCCAGAGGCAATGCGGTTCGCAACTTCGATTACGGCGCGCTCTGCGTTGCCGTAAAGCAAGAGATCGGCCTTGGCATCGGCGAGGATCGAACGACGCACCTTGTCCGACCAATAGTCATAATGCGCGATACGACGGAGCGAAGCTTCGATCCCGCCAAGGATCACGGGAACGCCCTTATAGGCCTCACGACAACGCTGTGTGTACACAATCGTGCAGCGGTCGGGTCGTTTGCCGCCTTCACCGCCTGCTGTATAGGCGTCATCCGAGCGGATTTTACGATCCGAGGTGTATCGGTTCACCATCGAGTCGAGATTGCCCCCCGTCACGCCGAAAAACAGTCTTGGCCGTCCAAGCGCTTTGAACGGCTCGGCCGAGTTCCAATCAGGCTGTGAAATGATCCCGACACGGAAGCCTTGAGCTTCGAGGAGTCGCCCGATGAGCGCCATTCCAAAGCTGGGGTGATCGACATAGGCGTCACCCGTCACAAGGACGATATCGCATTCTGCCCAGCCAAGGCGCGCCATTTCCTCCTGATTCATAGGTAGGAACGGGGCGGCACGGCCGCCGACATACTTTGGGGCAGTCATCTGGTTCATGATATTCGGGGAGTTCGCAGCTAGAAAAATCTGACCGCACAATAGCATAAGCGCCGATTGAACTCAACGGAGGCTCTTGAAGAGTGCCGTAGCGAAATCAGTTTCCTTTTGTGTGCCTGTCCGCAGCTAGAGCAAGGCCATGCGCCACGGCGGTAAAGACCTCTGACGTTTCACTTTTGGCATGGGGAAAGGCGGCGGCAATGTTGCCGCGAACGATGTTCATCATGCTGGAGCCGCCGACATAGACCACACGATCTATGGTTTGGGGTGAAACGCCCGCCATTCTGACGGTCTCCAGTGCACAGTCCGCAATTTCGGCCCCGAATGATCCAAGATCGCGCGTTATATCCTCGACGCCGAGTGCGACGGCGAGTGTCTTTTCGACGAAGCCGAGATTGATGCGACCCGTTTGGTCGGTATTCGCAGCGATTTTTCCGGCTTCAACGGCATAGGCGAGATCATGACCAAGATGGGCCTCCAGAACCTCGGCGAGACGCGCGAAAAGCTGTGGCTCTTCTGCGCGTCTTTCCCATTTCCGCACGTCTCGAAGAAGCTGGGGCCCGTAGACGAATGTGATCTTTTCCCAAGTCGCCAAATCCTGAAACAAGGACCGTGGAGCGGTATGACCGCCCGCGCCAATCTCGTTGCCGATGGTAGCCCCATATCCCAAAAGGGGCATGACGTGTGCAAGGCTAAGAGCACGGTCGAAATCGGTGCCTCCAAGGCGAATACCTTGGCTTGCGAGGACACGCATTCCGTTTTCATCCTTGTCGCAGACCGTAAAATCCGAAGTGCCGCCTCCGATGTCGACGATCAGAAGCCGTCCTTGGCCCCCGACCGCGAGAGCAGCGGCTTCGGGTTCGGCAAGAAAAGAGACGGATTTGAAACCCGCGAGGCGATAGGCCTCTTCGAGATCAATAAGCGCCTGTGCGTTACGCTCTTCGGACGCAGAGTGAAACCGAACAGGACGGCCCGAGACCACAAGGTCGTAAGTTTGATAGGTGGCGGCTTCGGCCCGTGATTTGATCTCTTTCAGAAAAAGCCCGATCACTTCGATCAAAGTCATTTTCTGATTGAGGAACTGACGCTTTTCTTGGGCGAGTGGGGTGCCGAGAATGGACTTCAGAGACCTCATGAAGCGCCCTTCGGTTCCGCTCGTCATCGCGCGCGCGGCCGTCTGTCCGAAGAGCATTTCACCGGAACCGAAGTCAAGAAACACAGCCGTTGGCAAAGTGCTTGCCCCATCCTCGAGCGGGATCACCCACGGTTTGCCGTTAACCGTCACTGCCGCCGCCGTGTTCGACGTTCCGAAATCAAGCCCCAGCGCCGCCATTTGGCCTCCCCATCATCAAAGTGTGCGGAGATAATTCGAAGGAGCTGGCTTTGCAACTCTCAGAAGCTGATCGGAGCGAGCGCCCAACAAAAAAGCCGCGCGAATGGATCGCGCGGCTTTTCCGAAATGGTGTCGGGATCAGTTGACGATCGTTGCTTCGGTCGCTGCGCAAAGCTCTTCTTCGGTAACCCCATCGGCCAGCTCAACGATCCTGAGGCCGCCTTCGACGACATCTAGAACACCGAGATTGGTGATGATGCGATTGACGACGCCTTTGCCTGTCAGCGGCAGGGTGCAGGACTTGAGAACTTTGGACTCCCCGTGCTTGTTGGCGTGGTCCATGACGACGACGACACGGCCGACGCCCGCAACAAGATCCATCGCGCCGCCCATCCCTTTGACAAGCTTGCCGGGGATCATCCAGTTGGCAAGATCGCCGTTTTCGGAAACTTCCATCGCGCCGAGGATCGCGGCAGCGATCTTGCCGCCACGGATCATACCGAAGGATGTCGCGCTATCGAAATAGGCGGTGTTGGGAAGCTCTGTGATGGTTTGCTTGCCCGCGTTGATCAGGTCGGGGTCCTCGTCTCCCTCATAGGGGAAGGGGCCCATGCCGAGCATGCCGTTTTCGGATTGAAGGGTCACCTCGACGCCTTCGGGGATGAAATTGGGAACCAGCGTCGGGATACCGATCCCGAGGTTCACATAGGTGCCGTCTTCAAGTTCCAGCGCCGCACGAGCGGCCATTTGATTGCGGTCCCAAGGCATTATGCGGACTCCTTCTTGCGCGTCGTGCGCTGTTCGATGCGCTTTTCGTGCTCGCCTTGGATAATGCGATGCACATAAACGCCGGGAAGGTGGATATGATCGGGATCGAGCGATCCGGTGGGGACGATTTCTTCGACTTCGACCACACAAACCTTGCCACACATGGCCGCAGGCGGATTGAAGTTGCGCGCGGTTTTGCGGAAAATCAGGTTGCCCGTTTCATCGGCCTTCCACGCTTTGACGATGGAGAGGTCGGCAAAGATGCCCTCTTCAAGGATGTAGTCCTGCCCGTTCCAGGTCTTGACCTCTTTGCCCTCGGCGATCACGGTCCCGACGCCCGTTTTCGTATAAAAGCCCGGAATACCTGCGCCACCGGCACGCATACGCTCGGCCAACGTGCCTTGGGGGTTGAATTCGAGTTCAAGCTCCCCCGAAAGATATTGGCGCATGAATTCAGCGTTTTCGCCCACATAGGACGACATCATCTTTTTGATCTGACGCGTGGCAAGCAGTTTGCCCAAACCGAAGTCGTCGACACCTGCATTGTTGGAAGCAACAGTGAGGTTTTTGGTGCCGCTCTTGACGATACCGTCGATCAAAAGCTCGGGAATCCCGCAGAGGCCGAAACCACCTGCAGCGATGAGCATTCCGTCGAACAAAAGACCCTCGAGGGCCTCGTCCGCTGATGAATAAATCTTCTTCATGGTTCTCCCTGACTGTTCTGGGCGCAAAGCAGACCAAAGCATGGTCATTTGATCGATCCGATCTTGCATGACTCGGGGGGAACCTTCTATTCGTGGAAATACGTATATCATTACGTATTGATAGGCCCAGTGATGTCGCAAACCCGAGACCTTGAAAAACTCGCGTTCTGGAACGCGCCCGATGCAACTCTTGTGCTTAAATCCCGTGTTATCGTCGCAGCGAACCTTCAGGCCGAAGCGGTTTTCGGCTGGTCACCCCAAGAGCTCATCGGTCAGTCGATCCGGATACTTTACCCGAATTTGACGGACTATACCGTCATCGGGGCGCGGGCGCGAAAAGCGATGACCAAGACCAGAATCTATCGTGATATGCGCTTCATGCGGCGCAAAAATGACCAGATCGTCTGGATGGAGGGATGCGGGACCGCTCTGGATCAGGAGAACCCCGAACATTGTTCGATATGGACCTATCGGCCGATCAGCGAAGAGCGACCCAATGAAGGCATCCTCACTCTCGCGGAGAAACGGGTTGCGCGGTATTTGATCAGCGGGCTGACGAGCAAGGAAATTGCCCAGCATATAGGTTGTTCACACCGCACGATCGAAGTGCACCGCGCAAACATGATCCGCAAGTTCAACGTGCGGAACAGTTTCGAACTTGTGCACCACCTTTTGACGGGTGAACTTTCCTTGCGGGGCTAGTCGTCGGTGGCGCGCCACACTTTGTAACGGATCACCATATTGCCCCGATCTCTTGAAAGGGATGCGGAGGGAGCAGCTTGGGACGGGCTTCGCGATCGAAGTAGTCCGTGATTTCACTCCGAAGCCCCATGGCCCGCTCTGCCGCAGCAATCCCTGTGAGGGTCCCGCGCGCAGTGCCCAATCCGTTCTGGACGCAGGCGGAAAACGCGCCATGGTCGAGTTCTTTTGCAACCGACACACTGTTGGTCGACAGGCAAAGATGTCCTGACCAAGCATGCTCCATCTTGATCCCGGCGAGTTTGGGAAATCTCTGCTCGAATTTCCGCTGCATCACCTTTGCGGCGCGGGCAACATGCCCGTCGGTGATCGCCATATTGGGTTTGAGCGTTGTGCAGGTCCGCGTGACGATGCGATTGCCGCCCTGACCCGTGTCGATGCGGCGCACAGTTGTTCCCATCGGGTCCGACGGTGTGACTCCCCAACGGCTATGACCACCAAGGGTTTTGATGTCCTGAGCGGAGAGCTCGGGGGTCATCACCGCATAGAGAAAATCTGCATCAAGCGACCGCGCTCGAACCCGAAGGATTCAAGGTGGGCGTTCACGCTCAGGATCAACTTTGGTGCTGTAACCATGCCTTTTGGGGTTCGGACGCACCAGTCGGCACCCTCTTTGGCAAAGGAAGTGACACTGCTGTTTTCGAAGAGGGCTACACCATCGCGAAGAAGTCCGGCGGCAAGCCCGCGCACATACCCTGCAGGTTGGAGCATCACCGTTCCCGGCGCATGGAGCCCGCCGATATAGTGACGCGATCCTGTAATCTCCTCCATCTGCCTTTGGTCGAGAAGTTCGCTTGGTTCGCCAAGCTGGGCGAGATGTTCCGAATAGGTTTTGTTGTGATCCGCTGCAGTCTGGCTCGCTGCTCCATTGATTTTGCCCATCGGCACAAAATAGTCGGGGCTAATTTCGTAGTCCTCGACGGCGGTGCGCCCGAAAGCAATGGCTTGACGGTTGAGGCGGATCACCTCACGGTCGTCACCCGCGCCCGCATAATCGTCGGACACGAGATCATGCAGCAGGTCGATCATGAAACCCGAGTTCCGTCCGCTCGACCCATTGGCGATACGCGTGGCATCGAGCACCGCAACGCGAAGGTTCGGGTCGATCTGGATCAGGCGGCGCGCGGCCGACAAGCCCGCAAACCCCGCACCGATGATAGCGACATCCGCAGTTTGGGCGCCCTCCAAAGTCGGAAGTGCCTGTTGCGGACCAAGGATCGCATTCCACGCCGCGGGCCCTTTGAGATCAGGCAAGCGTTTTGCGGTGTATCGGGTCAATCGAAGGCCTCTGCCTGATCGTCCGCAAGATCGACCCAGATCGTTTTGATCTGGGTATATTGGTCCCGCGCATGGATCCCGTTGTCGCGACCGCCGAAGCCGCTGGCCTTGAAACCGCCGAATGGGGTCGAGATGTCCCCTTCGCCAAAGCTGTTGACCGTGACGGTTCCCGCGCGCAGTGCCCGTGCCCCGCGGATCGCCCGTTTGACATTGGCGGTAAAGATCAACGCTGCAAGGCCGTATTAGGTGTCGTTTGCCAAAGCGATGGCTTCGTCGAATGTCTCGACGATGAGGACAGAAAGCACGGGTCCGAAAATTTCTTCGCGGACCTGTTCGGCGTTGCGGTCGGTAACGTCCAGAATGGTCGGCTCTACGAAGCCGTTTTCTGCTTTGCCGCCAAGGAGGATTTTTTGCCCTGAAAGATACGCGCTGACTTTATCGAAATGGGCGGGGGAGACGAGAGCACCCACGCGATTTTTCGGGTCTAGCGGATCACCTATCGGCCATTCGCGGGTATGGGCAATGATACGCTCGATCAGCGCGTCCTTGACACCCGACTGAACGATCAGACGCGATGCGGCCGAGCAGTTCTCGCCCATATTCCAGAATGCACCGTTCACAACATGGGCGGCAACGCGATCAAGGTTCTCGGCATCGTTAAGCACGATGCGGGATTCTTGCCGCCCATTTCAAGTGTGACTTCCTTTAGGTTGGACTCGGCTGCGTATCGAAGAAAACGGCGACCAGTTGCAGTCGAACCCGTAAAGGAGACCGCGTCTACATCCATATGACGCCCCAAAGGCTCTCCGACGTCTGCGCCGCCGCCGGTCACGACGTTGAAAACACCTGCGGGAATGCCCGCTTCATAGGCGAGTTCGGCAATGCGCAAAGCGGTGAGTGACGTTTCCTCGGCAGGTTTGACCATGATCGAACATCCCGCAGCAAGAGCAGGCCCGATTTTCCGCGCAAGCATCAAGAGGGGGAAGTTCCAAGGCAGAACAAGTCCCACAACCCAACGGGTTCGCGCACCACCATTGCAATGTGGTTGTCCGAGGCGGGTGCCACCTGATCATAGATTTTATCGATGAGTTCGGCGTGCCATTTGATGCAGTTCATTGTCTCGGGAAGGTCGACCGTTTCGCAGTCGTAAATCGTTTTGCCGCTGCCGAGGATTTCTCGACCGCGAAATCCACATCCTCCGCAGAACATGCCGCGAGCTCTGCGATCTTCTCGCCCGTGGCGGGGTTCACCGAGGCAAAGGTTTTGCCCGAAAGTGCAGGTCGAAAGCTCCCGTCGATAAAGGCTTGGGTCGGCGGGGTAAGAGTGGCAGCGATCTCTTTGTATTCTTCAGTGGTCGAAAGTCCGGCCATGCTCGGGCCTCTGCTTCGATCTGGGCAACGGTGCGCTTCAACACGCGCACGACCTGCTCCAATTGGCGCTTGCCGTCTTTGTTCAGGGCTCATCGGGGCGGACGGGGCGGGCCCGCATAATTGCCCACCATTTCGCATCCATATTTGATGCACTGGATGAACTTGCCACCCTGCTCCAGAACGCGGATCAGCGGCATCATTGCGGATATGATGCGGCGACCCTTGTCAAAGTTGCCCTCGACCGCGCAGGCCCGCCATAGTGCAAGATGCTCTTGGGGAGGGAAATTGGAGCCGCCACACACCCAGCTTTTGGCGCCCCATGCAAAGAACTCGAGCGCTTGGTCGTCCATGCCGCATGACATCTGGATATGCGGATAATCGCGCGCCAAGAGGTGCACACGGTTGATATCCCCCGAGCTTTCCTTGATCGCGCAAAAATTCTTGCTGCGCCCCACTCGGTCGAGAAACTCTTCCCCCATGTTGACGCCCATTCGTCCCGGATAGTTGTAAAGCATGATCGGCAAATCGGCCGCACGGTCGATGGCAAGCGCGTTGAGGGCATTTTCCTGCTCGGTCGGAACCGAGTAGGGGGGCGAGCCGACGAGAATGCTATCCGCACCGATTTTGGCGGCGTGTTCGGCCATAGTGATCGAGTCCTCGAGACGGATCGCCACTGTGCCGATCATGAGATGCACGCGGTCTCCTATGATCTCTTTTGCAAAGCTCGCCATCTCCAACCGCTCTTGCATGGATTGGGCATAGTATTCGCCCGTGGAGCCGCCATTGATGATCCCATGAACGCCCGAAGCGATCAGATACTCGAAATGTGCGGCAAAGGCCTCGCGGTCGATGCTCCCATCTTCCCGATGCGGGGTGATGGCAGGGGTATAGAAGGTCATCCCGGTCCGCGTGTGGTCGATCAAGAGCCGCCGCAGGCTTGGGGTCAGATACTCGTTGTCGGCCATTTCGCCGATGATTGCGTGGAAACGTTCATTCATCAAAGCCCGCTCTGCGGCGTCGCCGTCACGGATTGCTTTGCGAAAGAGGGTTTGCGTATCTTTGAGCCGCATGATCTGGGAAGGCTTTGCGTTTTCGGCCGCGAGGCGCGAAACAGCGGCATAGATCATAGGCGCTGCCACAAAAAAGTTGCGCAACGTCTTGTGCGTCATCGGTGCCGCCTGGGCGTCGCGGTTCTGGTGAAGAACGATGTAATCTTCACCCGCAAGCTGCCGCAGTGTCTCGCGCAGGGGAGGGCGGGACATGCCGTATTCCTCTGCCAACGGGACTTCATCAAGATAGGCGCCGGGCTCGAGATCTTAGGTCAGGATCCGTCGGCGCAAGTCGGAAAGACAATTCGTCTTTTTATTCATGGGTCGTTCCGACATGAGGCATCCCCGCTCTGTTAGGATCGAGTCACTCGGCTTCGATCCGTCCCAGCGGTGTAGGCTGCATGAACAAAAAAGTCCGCCACATGGTGCGCGGCGGGCTCTGTGACGATCTTATGATAATAAAACCAGTTTGTTACCCTGGATTATAGACACGGTTCGCCTCTGGGTCTTCGGTTTCGTAAGGCAGCGCATCGAGTTCATCCCAAAGAGCTTGCGGTATGTCCATGCTCGCCCATTCAAGGGTCTGGGCGATGCGCTCGGGCTTGGTCACGCCGAGCATGGTCGACGTCACGGAAGGCTGTCGCATCGAAAACTGGAGCGCAACCGCCCCAGGTGCCACGCCGTGTTGAGCGCAAAGCTCCTCGATGCGGCGCACAGGTTCGAGCGCCTTCTGATCCACATCCTGATATGTGACTTTCTGCGTAACCGCACTGCCCTTGGCGAGAACACCGCCTGCAAACGGGGCGGCGTTCAGAATGGCGATACCTTGTGCATGCGCATAGTCGAACATTTCGGCCGCAGATCGGTTAAGAACCGTCATACGGTTGTGGCTGATCAAAGCGTCGAAAGGATAGGCGCGAAGGATCGGGAACATGATGTCGACACGGCCCATGGCAAGCCCGACCGCATCGACAAGACCTTCTTCCTTGAGCTTGAACAACTCGTCCAAAGCGCCGCCCTCTTTGGTGATCTCGGTGAGGTCCCGCGCATGTTCGGGGTCGTGGAGGTGCAAAAGGGGAATGCGGTCAAGACCAAGACGGGCAGTGCTTTCCTCAAAGGACTGGCGCGCGCGCGCCGCATCGAACCGACGCGTTTCCATATCGCGGTCAAGCTTTGTCGAGAGCACGAAGCCATGGGGAAGGCCCCCGCGTTCGCGAATGACCTGACCGATCCGTTCTTCGCTTCGCCCGAAACCATAGTTGTTCGACGTATCGAGTAGGTTTGCAGGTCCATCGAAAACCGCCCTAACGGTTTCGCGTGCCCGCTCTTCGCTCACGGAATATCCATAAGTCTCGGGCATATCTCCAAGACCCGAACCGCCAAAACAGATGGGCGTAACGCTTAGACCCGTCGATCCGATAGGTTTCTTTTGCATCTAATGTCCTCCCTCGGGCATCGCGATCAAGGACGAAGCCGCTGTCGGGGATGCCCTTGATTACCTATTCAAGTTTGATCTTGGTCCAACTTGAAGACAAGCACAAAGCCGGAAATGCGCTAGGCTGCGTTCTTCCAATTCATGGGCGTGACGTAGACGACGTTATCGCCCGCCGCGACCATGACTTCACCATCCTGAACATTGATCTGGAGCTTCATCGTCCGATCCGCCAAGGCGGCAAGAGAGGTCATCTCCGGATCAGACAGGAAGAAAACAGCAAGATTGTCGAAACGCGTGGTCTGCCCCTGGATTTTGTCCCACCACACTTCTGCGGCTTTGCCACCATAAGCATAGACCAGCACCTGACGGGATTTGCTACAGGACTGGCGGATTACCTTTTCGCTCGGAAGGCCAAGCGAAACCCAAACCTCGAGCTCGCCGCTAAAGCTTTTCTGCCAGATGTCGGGTTCGTCATCGGTCGAGAGACCTTTGGTCATTTCCATCTGTTCATGTGCATTCAAGGCAAAGGCAACCAAACGCAGCATCATCCGCTCGTCGGTTTCCGAAGGGTGCTTGGCCACGGTGAGCTTGTGCGTTTCATAGTAGTGGCGGTCCATATCCGAGACGGACATCTCCACTTTGTAAATCGTCGCTTTCTGGGCCATCACGGTCTCCGTGTCTGAGGCGCTGTTCGGGGCCCTGTTACGCCTATTGCAAAGCGATTACCAATCTTTCAGGCAAAGAATGTTTCTGCGAACCATCACAAGGGACATCTACGTATCTTGTCGTTAAGGGGAAAACATTGCGAGAGTGATGCGCGAGACCCGCTTGTCCTGACCAAAATCTATGTCGATCATCCACTCGGAACGAACCCCTTGCTGATCGGAACAGGCGTCGATGGAGAAGCTGTCGGCGGTCGGATCGTATCCCAGCGGGACACGGCCCAAAAGTCGGATGACCTCGCCGCGTGTGAGACCGACTTTCAATCCCGAACGGGTGGCCCATGTCGGTAACTCCGAGGACATTGCAACGATCTCGTCTTCGAAAATATCGATCGTCATGTCGACCAACGTAAGCCGATCGATTGGTATGCCAGACCCTTGAACAGGCTCGGGCGAGCCGAGTTTTCCCAACATGCTCAAAGGATCACCCAAGCGTAGTCCGCCAAGACTGAATTCGGACGGCGACAGGCAAGTTTCGAGGTTGGTATCGCGAAGTGTCGATGATGACGTCGGCTGGACAAGATCAGACACCCAAGACAAGGAATATTGATCCCAAGACTGGTTTGCTGCGACTTTGAGGTCGTAAAGTCCGCCTCCAAAACCATAGGTCACTGTTTCGGGGCGGCACTCGAAATATGCTATCTGCTCGCCCAAGTGCATCACCTCGACCCAGCCGAAACGTCTTAGCTCCTGTTGCGCTTCTTCGTCGGAAAAAGGCCGTTCAAAGCCGCCGCCTACGGTGTAGGAATAGTCACCATTATAGAACGTGACTTCTTCGTAGATCGACCTTCCCAAACCGGGCCAAGGTTCAAAATCAACCCGCTCGACAGGGCTCGACAGCTCGAGCTCAGGGGGGCTCCCGATCGAACCGTAGGAATATGAGACATTGCGGTCGTCAAAACAGACCGCGACTTCGGTGTTACGACCCTCTATTTGGCAGGTGTTAAAAGCCTCGGTGCCTTGGGGACAACCAGCAAAAACTTGGGTCGCAGAGAAAACCCCGACATGCGCGATAGCGATAAGCCGCGTCCCGACCATTCTCATCGTCCTTTTCGGCAGAAATTCGGTCATGTGAATAGTGCGCGGCTCTGCTTCATACTCAAGACCGAAAATCTTCCGTTCATTGGATCTTCGCTAGCTTTCGTTCAAAATCCGCTTCAGGAGAGCTCCCGTCAAAGGCTTGATGAAAACGTCATTTGCACCCGCCGCAACGAAGCGGGCATGAACGCCCGGATCAAGCGAGGCCGTCAAACCTATGATATTCGCGTTGGGCAATCGCCCCCGAACCGAGCTCGCAAATTCGGCTCCGTCCCCATCCGGAAGGTTGCCATCAAGAAAAACGAGGTCAGGTTCATACTCTTGCAGTAGCTCTGCGGACTGTTCGAGCGTCGGCGCCCAGATCGCGCTCAGTCCGTTCGATCTGAAGAGCGCCATGGTTACTTCTGCCAACAAGTCACTGTCTTCTACAAGCAAGGCTGTCTTGAAGACGGGGGCGGGTTCCACGGCTGGCAAGACATGTTGATGGGCTCGCTCGAACTCGAATGTCAGACTGAAAGCCGTCCCGACCCCTATTTCTGTTTCGAATTCTATCCGGCTTCCCAAAGCACCTGCCAAAGTTTGCGCAATATAGAACCCCAAGCCTGATCCCGGCTCTTTGGAAAAAACACCGCAACCCTCTCTGTTGAACGGATCGAAAAGTTTCTCGCGAAGCGCCAGAGGGATTCCGCATCCATCATCTTCGATAACCGCGTGAACCTTTAATCTATCTTCCGATAGGTGTTCTGCGTCGACCCTGACCGTGATGTTGCTCGCCCCCGAATGGATGATTGAATTGCGCAAGATATTCGAAAAAATCTGGAGCAATAATCGTTTGTCGGTCCTGATCCATAACGCACCCGATTGCTTTGCTTGTATGTTTAGGGCAAGGTTCCTCTTGTGTGCATCCGGGAGGAACGCTTCGATCAAGTGTTCGACTTCAACAGCCAAATCAAACTCGTCACTTGCAAGAGAACGGCTTTCATCCTTTCCGAGGATCAAAGTCATATCGTCCATGATTTTCAACAGTTGATCCGCAAGTCCGTTCAGCCGTGAGAAAATTTTGTCAGGGCCATCCAGGCTTTGTAAACCCAACTCGATATTCTGTTTAAGTAGCGACGCAGGATGACGCATTTCATGCGAAATGACGGCAAGCATCAGATTTCGCTTTGTCTCGGCATTTTGCAACGCTTCGTTCGACTCTTTCAAAGCAAGCTGGATCTCGTGAAGCTCGGTCACATCAACGATCGTTCCAAAAAGGGCCAACTTGCCCGAGTATGTGTGATCGAGCTTGATAAAGAGCCGAAAAAGCTGACCCTTGCGTTGTGGATCAGATGACCCAAGAAACAACGATTTCTCAATCGAGGTGCCGACCCGTGCCTCCAGAATCGTGTTTTCGATCTCTCGTCTTTGATCTTTTTCCAGCCGATCAAATAGTGCTGCAAATCCTGTCGCATCGCTCACACCAAGCATTTTCTGCGCCGATGGGTCGAACTCTGCGACGTTGAGCTCGGGCGAGTAGAAAAAGAACCCGATCCTAGAAAGTTCCTGCGATTCAAAGAGTTTTTTCAGATTCTTGCGCCGCACCCTCAATTTCCAATTCCTCTCGACGAGGATCATATCGACAATTGCGATTGTCACGAGGCTAAGCGTGGTAGTGACCGATATTCCGACAAACTCGTCTGTCAGGGCGCTACTCGTAACCAGGTAGGAAATGCTTCCGGCAAGTGTCGCAATGAGCGCGGTGTTTAGAATGAATATGGCCCTGAACAGAAGTGCTCCGATCAAGAACGCCGTATCCGGGATCGGGATTTGCATCTCGAACTTGAGCACGGCCAGAAGAGCAAAGGCAGCCATTGATCCGGGCACCACGAAGAAAGATTGCCTCTTCAGCGGCAGGGTTACGACGATGGCGGAAACAGTGGTGACGAGAGAGGACCCTCGAACCGATTGGGTGAGACTTGAAAACAAAATCGGCAATGTACTCGAGTCGTTGGCCCCGTGGTCCAAGAGTTGGCCAATAGCATAGGTAATGACGACACCCCCGAACCCTCCGACACCGATGATCCCGAAGAGGACGATGATAAAACGCGTGTCATAATTCAGGCGCTCGAAGATTTTTGATTGGCTCTCGACCAACACAAGGCTGGCTTTGCCCAAACCCAACGCAATCAGTAGGCTGACTGTCATATCGAGGAAGGCGAAGAACCAAAATCGGTTTGGGATACTTTGGTGATCATAAAGTTGGATTGTTTTGGCAAAAATAAATCCCATCGCGAATAGGACGAGGCCGAACAAAAGGCGTTCTTTGGGAAAAAGATATATAAAAAGGACGAGAATAAGTGCAGACGCTTGCCCTACAGGTGCAAGTTCGAAGGACAACAAGTGTTCAAAGGGTCGCTCATAAGTGCCGGCATGGACAGACAACAAGAGCGCCAACCCCGCCAGTGCGAGATAAAAGCGCCAGAAATGGAGCGCGATAAATTTACGCAACTCGACCGCTCTTGGGACAGCGAGAAGAGAGAAAGCGACCGATAGCGACGGCGTTTGTGGAATATCCATGAATGTACCCCATTTTGGGGTAGTCACGTTCCACCGTCATAAAAGTTTCAGCGCGATCGCGATTTTATCAGAAAAATTTATTTAGGTCGGCTGATCCGTTCCTTTTTCAAAGTCTTAGTTGTCCAGGTTGAAAAGAAAATGCGCTGGCTGAGGGTATGCCCTCAGCCGTTCCAAGAACTAAATCACAGCATGCCAAAGCTCGATATAGACAGCGCTTTCATCATCGGCCGGAGCGAACGCGGTTCCGAAAAGGACCATGTCGCCCAACGTTTGGTGAGGGCCGAACGGAGCTTCGAATTCGGCTTTCGTGCGCCCGTGATAGCTTCCGTCGGGCTGGGGTGACATTCGCCCTGAGTTATGCACCATGACTATCGTTCCATCGTCAAGCTGCAGAAAATAGCGCGCTTCTATCTCATAGGTGCCATCAGCAAGCCTTCGGGCGAAATCCGCACCCCCGGGCAGGATCTTGGCCCGCCATGTTTCGGCAATGGCCTCGCCTCCCGTGATCGGGAAAAGCGCCCGTCCAGTCCCGCGTGTGGTTTCGAATTCGGTAGGCGCGGCAATATCCGCACGTATCGAGCAAAGACGCCTCAGGCGCGGCGCTCCGGGAGACGAGGCCGCGCCGAGGGTCGTGACATCAGGGCACTCAGTGCTCATATGTCACCCGACCGTCAAAGACTGTTAGATCAACATGCATCGCGCCGATCTGGTCGAAAGGCGTGCTTTCAATATCGCCGGAAAGAAGGGCAAGGTCTGCCTTGAGACCCTTGCGGATCATACCAGTGAGGTTTTCTGCATAGCCGACATAGGCCCCGTTGCGGGTATAGGCGGCTAGAACATCATGCAGATCGATCCTCTCGTCGGCTTGGCTTGCCGCCCAGGTTTTTCGGGTCATTGCTGCCTGAATCCCACTGAGTGGACAGATCGACACAATCGGCCAGTCTGAAGAAAACGCCAATGTCGCGCCGGTCTCGGCAATGCTGCGCCATGCATAGGCGAGACGCGCGCGCTCAGGGCCGATGCCTTGTGTTGTTTCATCCTCTTTGATCGGGGCATGGGGCGGTTGCATCGACGCGACGACCCCAAGTTCAGCAAAGCGACGAAGATCGTCGGGATGCAGCATTTCAACATGTTCGATGCGGTGACGCCTGTCCCTTGGGCCATTGGTCTTTGCCGCTGCTTCATAGCCGTCAAGGGCAAGCCGCACTGCAGCGTCACCGATCGCATGGATCGCGATTTGCATACCGCGACGGTCGATCTCGATCGCTGCGGCGATAAAGTTCTCGCGCGTAAAGAGCATATCCCCACAATGCCCCTCGCGGTTCGAATAGGGTTCGAGCATCGCCGCAGTGCCACTCGCGATAACGCCATCAAGAAAGATTTTCACAAAGCCGCAATTGAGCGTTTCGCCTTGGAAATCTCGGGTCATCGCCGAAGCTCGGTCAAGCTCGGACAAGTCCATCTCAGCGGTAAGGTGAAGCGGCACTCTGATGCGGGAAATAAGATCCCCCTCGGCCTCTATCTCGCGCAAAATTTCGAGCATGTAGCGGTTGCCGTCCATATTATGCATCGTCGTAATGCCATGACGCGCAGCGTGCCGTATTCCAACTTTGAGCGTTTCGCGATCCTCGCGCCGCTCGGCATCGGTCGGGGGCACGGGTGGCTCGATACCTGACATGCCGTGGGATTCCCGCCCGCCGACATTGCGTAGATCCATAACGGGGAGCATGGCGAGCTTTTCGTGTAATTCACCCGTCGCAAGACCGTCAGAACCCATGACGACCTCGTTACCGCGCGGAAGTTCGCGGCCATGTAGGAGACCGGCCGCTTCGAGCGCCGCTGTATTTGCCCAAGCGGTATGAAAGTCATAGGCCATGATCATCAAAGGGCGATCCGGGCAAATTTCATCGAGAATATGGCGCGTGAGAGGATGGTCCGGCGCAATTATTCCGTATCCCGCCCCCTGGCCCAGAAGAAGTGTCAAATGCGGGTGCTTGGCGGCGTAATCCCGAACGGCTTGGGTCAGCGCCGTTTTGCCACTCACACGATCTGCGCGGATAACTGTTTCATTATAGCCGCCCATAAACAGGTGCACGTGGGATTCGATAAACCCCGGTAAGAGCGTGCGACCGTTGCCATCGAGATGACGCGTCACGGGGCCCGAAAATGCGATGATTTCTGCGTCGGAACCGACTGCGATAATTCTATCATCTTTAACCGCAACCGCTGTGGCGCGGGGCGAATTCGGGTCCATCGTCAAGACGCTTGCATTGGTGACAATCAGGCTGGCGCTCATCCGAGCTCTCCTTGTTTGCGCAAATAAGCTGCGGCGAGTGTGGTTTCATCAAAAACAAGATTCAAAAGAGGCGTGACACGCTCGGCCAGCATCTTTTCGTGGTCCGCCAAAGTCATTTCGGGGTCCGTAATCAAGGTCAGATAGCAAGGCATCCAAAGGTCATGGAGAAGCGTGGCGAAGTGCCCGATATCGAGCGATGTGCCCGCGCGCGTGACAAGCTCATAAGGCCGAAGACGGTCTTCGATTGCACCAATGAGAAGGAGTGTCGTGCTCCGGAAACGCGTGGAAAGCTCGGTTTGGGGCCGACGGATGGCCGAAGCTTCTGCATATCGCCAGATGCGCCGCGTCGCGATGGCGAGCGTTTCCTGCGAAATCTCGGTAAGAAAATCCAGAATAATCTCGGACAGTGGAACACCTTCAAGGCGTGGACGTCGCGAGCCTTGGTCCCGTTTGGCCTGTGTGCCTTCTTCTACGATGGCGACCAGGATTCCATCCTTCGATCCAAAATAATTGAACACAGTCGGCGCCGAAACATCACAGGCTTCGGCGATATCCGAAATCGTCGTCGCGTCGACGCCCTTGGTCTCAAAGAGCTCGATTGCCGCTGCCATTATTTCCTCGCGGCGACGCGCCTTTTTTCGATCCCGAAGCCCGGGTTCTGCATCTTTGGGCATCTGTCTCTCTTCCGTAGGGAAAGTTTTTATCCTCTTAAAATTTTTATTGACTAAAAAATTTGTGTCAATAACTTTTGATCAAACTTCTAGGTAGGCGACCATGCTTGAAATCAAATCGCTGGCGAAAACATTCGGTTTTGGATCGAGTGCGTTTGACGCGCTCCGCTCCATCGACATCGCGATTGAAGAAGGAGAGTTTTTCACACTTCTGGGCCCATCAGGGTGTGGGAAAACAACTTTGCTGAGGATCATCGCGGGCTTTGAGCACCCGACTGGCGGCCAATTGATTTTGGACGGTTCCGATATTGCGACAACCCCGCCGAACCGACGCCCGGTGAATACCGTGTTTCAAAGTTACGCGCTCTTTCCGCATATGACTGTCGCGGAAAACGTGGCCTTCGGCCTTGAGGCGCGCGGGGAAAACCCTTCGGCAATCGCGCCTCGGGTAAAGGAAATGCTCGAAATCGTGCAGATGTCGCATCTCAGCGACCGCAAGAGCAACCAACTGTCGGGAGGCCAGCAGCAACGCGTGGCCTTGGCACGTGCTCTTGCCCCACGACCGCGTATTCTGCTTTTGGACGAGCCACTTTCAGCGCTCGATCTGAAACTTCGCAAACAGATGCAGGTCGAACTGAAACGGCTCCAGCGAGAACTGGGACTGACTTTCATCTTTGTCACACATGATCAGGACGAAGCTTTGACCATGTCGGACCGTATTGCGGTGATGGAAGGGGGCACACTCCAACAAGTTGCCGATCCGCGGACCCTTTATGATCGACCAGCGAACCGTTTCGTCGCCGAATTCATCGGGGATGCCAATTTCCTTGACGCAACACTGACGGACGGAACTGTGACGCTCTCCGGTGGCGCAAAGGCGGCGGCTCCTTCTGGAACAACAGCAAAGGGTCAAGTCACCGTTATGATACGTCCCGAGCAGATCGTTATCGGAGCAGGGCCTCCTGAGGCGATCGCACTTGAAGGGATCATCGAGACATTGGTGTTCTCGGGCACCGATACCCATGTCAGCATTCGTTTGCAGGACGGGGCGCGACTTGGCCTGAGGGCGCAGAACACCGCACACGCGGGGACGGAGTTGAAAGAGGGACAAAAGCTTCAAGTCGCCCTTCCGATGACCGCGATACGCATCTTGCCGAAAGGCCAAGCAGATGTCGGGTAAACTTTCCTCAAGAGACCAAGCCCTTTTCAAGGCAGAAACGCAACGTCGCTGGTCCCTTGCTCTCCCCGCGCTCGCAGTGATCGTTCTTCTGTCGATACTGCCTCTTTTTATCATGGTCGCCTATTCCTTCATGACTGCAGGGCAATATGGCGGCGTAACCTCTGGCTTTTCACTGGATGGCTGGATTGCGGTTTTCTTTGAACGCGACTTTTTCGATGACAGTCTGATCCCTGCGACGGCACATCTTGCGATCCTCGGGCGGTCGGTGGGCTTGGCTTTTGCGACAACGCTCTTGACGGCACTATTCGGAATTCCGACGGCTTGGTTCATTGCCACCCGACATCCCTCGGCCAGAGCGTTCTGGATGTTCCTCATCACGGTGCCGTTCTGGACCAACCTCCTCGTCCGCACCATTGCGATACAAGAGGTGATCCGCGCAGATGGGACGATCAACCGGGCATTGATGGGACTTGGGCTGATCGATGAACCTTTGCAAATGATGTTCACCAACGGCGCGGTGCTCTTGGGGATGACCTATGTCTTCCTGCCGCTCATGGTTTTGCCTGTTTATTCCGCTATCGAGCGCTTCGATTTCAGATTGGCCGAGGCGGCCTATGATCTCTATGCATCCCGTTTCCACTGCCTGCGCAAGGTCGTTCTTCCACTCATGTGGCCGGGGATCGTTGCCGGGTCGATCCTCGTTTTTATTCCCGCCCTAGGCGCCTATGTCACGCCGCGCCTCATGGGCGGCGGCCGCGCGATGATGTGGGGTAACCTGATCGATCTTCAATTCGGTCAGGGCAGAAACTGGCCACTCGGAGCGGCCTTGTCGATCACTCTTACGCTTGTCGTTCTGGTCGCACTCGTTTGGTATGCGCGGCGCGATGCAAGGGGGGAACGAGCCGATGGCTAAGCATCGTTTTGAAGTCTCTTTCTTTCCCGGCGTCACGATCATTGCGATGACCACCTTTCTTGCTCTCTATATCCCTGTCCTCATCCTTGTGATCAACGCGTTCAACGGCGGGGAAACTGCAAGCAGTTGGGAAGGCGCATCGCTGAGATGGTTCACTGCCGCCTTTGAAAATGAAGCGTTTCGCCGCGCTGCTTACAACTCGTTGCTCGTAGCCTCGATTGCGGCCATCCTCTCGACCACTTTTGCGACAATGGCAGCTATGGCTGTGACACGTGGACGCCCGTTCAAAGGGCAGGGCGGTATCTTTGTCATCATCAATCAACCGTTGCTAGTTCCCGAGATCGTCTTTGCCATTGCGCTGATGATTGTTCTTTCACAGATCAAGCAAGCCACAGGCTATCAGGGGCTTGGCTATATAATTGCGGCGCATACGACCTTTTGCATTCCATTCGCATTCTTGCCGATCCGGGCACGGCTTTCGGGAATGGATCTTACGTTGGAAACCGCGGCGATGGACCTCTATGCGAGCCGCTTTTACACCTTTCGGCGTGTGACACTGCCGCTATTGGCGCCCGGAATTCTTGCCGGCTTTATGTTGGCGTTCGTTGTGTCGCTCGACAACGTCGTGGTCAGCAGTCTTGTCAAATCACCAGGGCAGGAAACTCTGCCAACCTATTTGATGAGCGAGCTTCGCCGCAATCTCACATCGGAAATCTACGCAATTTCAGCCTTGTTGCTGTTTGCGAGCATCTCTGTCGTCGCGGCCTCTGGGCTCCTCACGCGCACTAGAAATTAACCAATAAGAAACTGCCAAACCCTATCCAACCTCGGAGGCTACAATGAAACTTTCCCCTTCTCGTACAGCTCTTCTTGCCGGGCTTGCGCTACTTGCACAGCCTGCATTCGCAGAAGGCAAATTGAACATTTACAACTTCGGGCTCTACACCCCTCCCGAGCTCTTGGAGAAATTCGTAGAGACCTATGATGTCGAAGTTTCTTTGACCGACTTCGCCGCGAACGAAGAAGCCATCGCGCGTATCCAAGCTGGCGGTCACGGCATGGACGTGGTTGTTGTAAGCGGCTACTTCATCCCCGCCTATGTGGAGCAAGGTCTTTTGATGGAGGTTAATGCTCCAGCGATGGAGAATTTTGCCAATGTTGCCGACGAATGGAAGTCGATCCCGACCGACCCCGAGCGCAAATATACTGTGCCTTGGGTTTGGGGAACGACAGGCGTCATGGTGAACACCAAGGTCTATGATGGCGACATCAATACGGCGGCTATTTTCCTCGAGCCGCCTGAAGAGCTCAAAGGCAGCATCAACCTTGTGCCTTCGATGAACGACACCATTGATATGACACTACGTTATATCGGGGCAGAACCCTGCACGACCGACCGCGAAAGTCTCAGCAAGGCACGTGATCTTTTGTTGGCCGCCAAAGAAAACTGGGCCTCCGTCGACTATCCTTCGTTCGAAAAATTCATCAACGAAGATCTGAATGCCTCTATCTTCTGGAGCGGCGCCGCCGCCCGTGTGCGTGGCCTGAACGAGGGTTTCGCCTATGGCTGGCCTGCAACGGGTTACATGCAGTGGATGGATCACGTCGCGGTTCTGTCAGACGCCTCCAATGCCGAAAATGCAAAGCTCTTCATGAATTTCATCATGGATCCAGAGAATGCGGCGATGATCTCGAACTATACGATGTACAATAACGGCATTGCAGGTTCCGAACCCTTTATGGACCCGGCTTTGGTGTCGGCGCCAGAACTTGCGGTTCCCGACGAACTCAAGTCGGCCGCAATCGAACAGACTCTTTGCGCTCCCGAAGCACAAGACCTTTACACACGGATCTGGACCGAGCTCACCCGATAAATTCAAGGGATGGCTGATTAGTCATCCCCGTCCAGATCACTGTCGGACGTAAGACCATAGCGCCGCATCTTGTCATTCAGGGTGCGGCGCGGAATACCGAGCGTTTCCGAAGCGCGAAGCGTGTTCCCATGGTGCGCGTCCAATGCGGCAGCAATTTCACGGGCCTCGAATTCGGCGACGCGGTCCGCAAGAGACTGCGGGCTCTCGCGGGCGACAGTCGTTCCCGAAATGTCGAAAAGCCCCAATGCAAAAGCCTCGGCGCTTGCTTTCAATTCACGCACATTCCCTGTCCATGCAAGGCGCTTGAGTTTTTGCTGAATTGTCCAAGGGATTTCAGGATCGGCTCGACCATATCTGCGCGCAGCCAAATGCGCATAATGCGAGAAAATAAGTGGGATGTCTTCTCCAGCTTCGCGCAAAGTCGGCGCCGCAAGCTCTGTTCCCGCCAGTCTGAAATAAAGATCGGGCCGAAAATCTTTGACCTGCCTCAATGGAGATTTCGTCGTCGCAATCACCCTGATGTCGAGAGGACGAGGCGTGGTTTCACCAATCCTTTCCACTGCCCGTTCCTGAAGCACCCGAAGCAGTTTGGGCTGAATTGAGGGAGGCATCGACTCGACCTCGTCCAAAAGGAGCGTCCCACCGTTTGCGGCTTCGAGTTTGCCTTCGCGCCCACTTGCATCATGGGCAAATACGCCCGACCCATGCCCGAAGAGCACCACCTCGGCCATCGTTTCAGAGAGCGCTGCGCAATTGAGCGCGACAAAGGGACCCTTGGAGCGCGCGCTCTCCGCGTGGATTGCTCGGGCTGCAAGCTCTTTACCTGTTCCCGTCTCTCCCAAGATAACCACGTCGAGATCAACGGAGGCCAGTTCCGAAATCCGTGCCCGAAAGGCCCGCATTGCGCGCGAACGTCCAAGGAGCCGAACATCTTCTCGCTCGCACAAGACCCCTTGGAGACGTGCCACTTCGCGCTTTGCTGCCTCGGCCTCGAGTGTGCGACGGATCACCGAGAGCAGGTGGGTCGAGTCATACGGTTTTTCAAGAAAGTCCTCGGCGCCCGCACGAATGGCTTCGACGGCATGAACGACATCGCCATGCCCGGTCAAAATTACGACCGGAACCCCGATTGATTTTTCGCGAAGTGCGCGGATCAGCGCGATCCCGTCCATTTCAGGCATACGCAAGTCGCTGACCACCATATCGGGCAGGGGCGAAATTTCTGCAAGAAGATCGCGCGCGGCGGAAAACGAACGGATCTCATATCCTGCCGCTTCGACAAGATCGGCCAAAGCCGAAAGGTGGTCGAGGTCGTCGTCAACGATATAGATCGTGCCCGTCATGCAGTTTCGTTCTCCTGCGTGGCAAGAGGGAGTGTCACCGTAACCTGAGTTCCCGATTGCTCTATGGAGTGAATATCAAGCTCTCCCGAGAAATCGGCAAGGATTACCCTGCAAATAGATAGCCCAAGACCGAGACCTTCGCCTGTCTGCTTTGTGGAAAAGAAAGGATCTGCGACCCGAGGCAAGTCGGCGTCTTTGATCCCTGTGCCGTTATCGGTGACTGTAAACACCGCCTTGGGTCCGATTTTTTCCAGATTGATCCTGATCTTTGGGTCGGGCGTCGTCTCCAGAGCATCAAGCGCATTGAGCAGAAGATTAGTGACCACCTGTTCGATGCGGACATTGCCCGCCATGACGTAAACCGCTTCGGTGGGCAGCTCGAGAAGAGGCTTTACCCCGACAGCGCGCGCCCTCGGGAGAACGAGTTCAATCGCGGACCTCAGGGGTGTGCGCAGGTCGATCAGGCTCAGCTCGACCGTGTCCTTGCGCGCAAAACTCTTGAGATGTTTCGTCGTTCTTTGCATGCGGCGGATCATATCGCGCGCCTTGACGATGCGCCCGCTGGTTTTCCGATCATCCTTGCCAAGGCCAATCTCGGCGGCGGACAACGAAGCCTCCATTGCGGCCAGAGGCTGGCTTATCTCATGCACGATTGCAGCGGACATGCGGCCCATCGCAGCCATCTTTTCAGTATGGATCATAACCTCTTGAGCGGTCCGAAGATCGGTCTCTGCCTGCTTTCGCGCCTCGACCTCTCTGGCAAGTTCTGCTGTGCGGGCGACCACCATCGCTTCGAGTTTTTCAGACTGAGACAGACGCATCGCAATAATCTGGCGGCGCTGCTCAAGGCTTTTGAGTGAAGCCGCGACCGCAAGACCTGCCATGGCCGCGAGCGCGGCCCAACCAAATGCGATAAGGTAAAGCCCTTGCATAGGACGGGCGGCAAAGACCTGTCCACGCGTTGCGGCAACTGGTCCAAGGCGCGCGATCCATGTGTCACCTTGCGCATTTTCACCCTCGGGTGGGCGGGTGAAAAGCGGCTCGACTTCGGCGATGTCCACACCCTCATAGGCGCGTGTCTCGAGCAAGAAGGACAAGGTATCCTTGGAGAGGGGAACCAGAGGGCGATACTGCCATTCGGGGCGTGCAGACAAAAACACCATCCCGAATTCATCGGCCAATCCGACATCGGCTTTGGCAACCCGCCAGGTTTGTTGGAGCGGACGCAAATCGAGTTTGACCACCATAACGCCCTCTTTGCCTTCGAACTCGACCCGAGAGGACAAAAAGTAACCCGGAATACCCGTCGTCACGCCGATGGCGTAAAGCTGGCCTTTGCCAAAGGCGAGCGCATCTTGGAAGTAGGGGCGGAAAGCGTAGTTTTGTCCAACAAAGCTCCCCGGTTCCTTCCAGTTCGATGCCGCAATGGTTTTGCCAGAGGCGTCGATCAGGAAAAGCTCATCGGCTCCCGCATGATCCGCGATCATTTCAAGATATTCATTTGCGGCATCAAGCGAGCCTGTGCCTGCCAATGCCTGACGGACGCGGGCGTCTTCTGCTGCAACGGCGGGGAGGGCGCGCAATCGGTCGATTTCCGCGCCGACCGCACGGGTCGTCAGAAGAAGGGTCTGGTCAAGTTCGGCACGCGCTGCTCGGAGCAGCGTGGAATAGGAAACGAACCAAGCCAGAGCAGCCGCAAAAAAGGCAAAGAGAAGCGCGCGCGCCATGTTCACCTCGGCAAAGAAGGGACGCGTGCAATGCACGCGTCCCCGATGTGGTTTAGTTTCATGCGGCGACCTCGGGGGTCCCGCTTCCTCTGGACTGATGCCAGTTCAGCGCGAGCAGAGCCACCACGAGCGCCGCCCCCACAAACTCGATCGTGAGCGAGGGCCAGAACAAGCCAATGATCCCCGGAAGCAAGAGTATACGCATCCAGATCTGCATGGGTCGGAACAGGAAGCCTTCGAGCACGCCCGCAAAGGCGACGAGCCCGAGGATTGCGATCGCTCCGCTCCAGAGCACCATCGGCAGCGGACCACCAAGGATGATTTCCTCGTTGAAAACCATAAACAGCGGAATGAGATAGAGACCCTTGGCGTATTTCCATGCCTGAACACTCGTCTCCATCGGTTTGGACCCCGCAATGGCCGCACCTGCAAAGCCTGCCAGTGCCACAGGCGGCGTCACGTTGCTGTCTTGCGAATACCAGAAGACCAGCAAATGCGCTATCAAAAGCGGCACGCCAAATTCTTCTGTCAGGGCAGGACCCACGAGGATTATCAACACGATATAAGCGGCGGTCACGGGCAGCCCCATGCCGAGGATCAGGCTCGCGATGACGACAAGGACAAGCGCAAGGACAAGGTTTCCGCCAGAAAACGCGATCATCATTGCCGAGAACTTCAGCCCTAGACCCGTCAAGCCGACCACGCCGACAATGATACCCGCAACTGCACAGGCCATTGAAACAGCTACAGCGTTACGTGCACCGAGTTCCAACGCCTCGAGCGAAAGGACGAAACCGCGACGGCACAGCGCAATAAAGCCGTTCATCGTGGGGCCAGAGCCTGCAAATGTCCAAAGGGCGCGAGCAGAAGCGGCGACGATGATCGACAAAATCGCGTAAAAGCCGACGCGCATCGGAGAATAGCCAGCGACAAGCATCGCAACCAAGGCCACAAGCGGAAGAAGGAAATGCCAGCCTTCCGCCAGAACCGTTTTGGTGCGCGGCAATTCGGACGCAGGGAGACCTGTCATGCCTTGTTTCACGGCTGCGATGTGGACCAGCAGATAGACAACTCCGAAGTAGAGGAAGGCAGGAAAAATAGAGACAAGAACGATGTCGACATACGGCACCCGCGTGAATTCCGACATCAAGAACGCCCCTGCACCCATCAGTGGGGGCATGATCTGGCCGCCTGTGCTCGCAGCCGCTTCAATACCGCCTGCCTGAGCAGGGCGGTAGCCGAGCTTTTTCATAAGCGGGATGGTAAACGCCCCAGTCGTCACCACGTTGGCAATGGCAGAACCCGAGATCGAACCCATGCCCGCAGAAGCGATAACAGCGGCCTTGGCGGGCCCACCACGGCTGCGACCCGTCGCAGCGTATGCAAGATCGATAAAGAACTTACCCGCGCCGGTGACTTCCAAAAACGCGCCAAAGAGCACGAAGATAAAGACAAAGGTCGCCGCAACCCCGAGCGGAATACCAAAGATACCTTCTGCACCGAGGGTCATCTGGCTTGCAACGCGCTCCAGCGAGTAGCCGCGGTGATTAAGGATACCGGGCATCCAGTCGGCGAGAAAGGTCAGTTCCCCACGAGAGCCCGCAAAGGCATAAGCGATGAAGAGCGCGCCTATGATTGTCATCCCGAGCCCGACCGCGCGGCGCGCACCTTCGAGGACGACGAGGACGCTCAAGATTCCCATCCAGACGTCAATCTGGCGTGGGAATACCTGATTGGCGATGGTGTCGATGTTGAGCGGCACCCACGCGCCCGCTGCAATCCCCGCAAGAATTAAAGGCCCATCGATGGCCCATCCGAGCGGACCGCGTGGTTTGTCGCGACCGAATGCCGGATAAATCAGGAAACACAACACCAGTATAAAACCGAGGTGTATGGGTCTTTGGAAAAAAAGGCCAAGTGGCTGAACGCCCGCTACCCATAGCTGAAAGAGCGATAGCGTGATCCCGATGACGACGATTGCACGCCGCACTAGGGGCGGTTGGGCTGGATGGTTGGGAGTCTGGACAGAGTCTGTTGTCATGGGACGTTCTTTCCAATCAGGGTGATGGTCACACGCTCATGCGCTGCGACCGCGGACAGGGACACGGTCCTGTCGCCGAATACGAGCCTGTGATCGACAAATCCTGCTCCGGGGCGGAGCACATAGGCATTGCCCGGGACAGGTTCGTTGATCTCTTTGATGATATAACCGCCTTGGCCGTCCGAAATCTGTTGCCCGCGACCAGGGATATGGTCGAGACCTGCGGCGAAATCGGGAAGGTGCGACCAAACTAGCACCATGTTTCCGTCGCGGTTCTGATAGCAGTCGGACACCTCAAACCCTTTGACCGAATGGTGCCACAATACGCACCATTCTTCCCCTTGAGACACGTCGAAACGAACGATCTCGTCGCCGTTTTCATGAAGTGCGACAAGCGTTTCCGCCCGAAGGGGAAGGGTAAGTGCGGCGAGGAGGAGGGCCGAAGCCACTCCTCCTACAACCGCTGAGGTCATGGGCGCAGGCGATCAGGCACGGTCGCGCCGATCTCTTCGAAGTAACGGATTGCGCCGGGGTGCAGCGGAACAGGTGTTGCGCTCAGAGTGAACTCGACCGTCGTCTGGTTCGCCGAAGGGTGCACGGCCTGCATTTCCGCGATGTTTTCGAACATTGCGCTGGTGATCGCATAGGCAAGATCATCAGACATCTCGGAGGATACGGTCAGAACGTTCGGAATACCCAAGACAGGGGTGTCCTGATCAACGCCGGTGTAAGTACCTCCGGGCAGGGTGGTCACGGCAAAGGTCGCGTCGGCTGCAGTCGCAGCTGCAAGCTCCGCTTCGCTCAGCGCAAGGATCACGATGTCTTGCGTGGTTGCGAGGTTGAGAATCGACGATGTCGGAGCGCCTACGGACCAGAAGCCCACGTCGATATCACCGTTGGCAAGAGCATCGGCGGTTTCATTGAAGTTCAAACGCTGCTCTTCGATATCGTCATAGGTGATACCGTTCGCGGCTAGAATGGCCGCCGAGTTGACTTCGGTGCCCGAACCGGGTGCACCGATGGACACGCGCTTGCCGCGCAGATCTTCGAGCGTTGTGATGCCGCTGTCCTTAAGCGCAACGATATGCACCATGTTGGCATAGAGCGATGCAATTCCGCGCACCATCGGCAATTGCTGGCCTTCGAAACGGCCCGTGCCGCTGTAGGCTTGATAGACGGTGTCGGCAAGACCGATGGCAAGGTCCGCGTCGCCTGTCGCGATGAGACCCATGTTTTCAACCGAAGCGCCTGTGACTTCTGCCGTCGCGGAATAGCCTTCGACATGGTTGTTGATAACCTCGGCCAAACCGCCGCCCATAGGGTAATAAACGCCACCCGTGCCGCCCGTGGCGATCGAGAGCTGTTCTTGCGCAAGAGTCGGTTGTGCAAATGAAGCTGCCATCAATGCGGCAGCGCCGATCAGGGCCTTGGGCCCGCGAATACCGGTGTAAAGCAATGTTTCCTCCCAGATTTCATGCTTGAACGTGTCGCCTCCGTTTTTCCTGCGACGCATTCAAAATATCAGGCAGCGCGCGAAACGCGGACTCGAATTTCCGCCCAAGGATGACTTCTGTCGCAATCCTTCGCCATGCCCGAAGCAGCATTTCGCCAACTTAGTGCTCTCAACCAAAACGCGACGGATGCAGTCGCACGATTTGGCCTACTGAAAGATCAGGCTGATTTCTGCTTCACTCAACAGTTTCCATTCGCCGGGACGCATACCCGCGGGCAGCGAAAGGCCGCCCAGACTTTCACGGTGCAGTTCTTCAACATGGTTACCAGTCGCCGCAAACATGCGCCGGACCTGATGATATCGCCCTTCAAAAACGCTGAGCAAGGCTTCGGTTTGCGAAAGGACTTCGAGCTCGGCAGGCGCCAGCGGCTTGTCCTCGCCCTCAAGCATCATTTGGCCAGAAGCAAACAGTTCGCCCTCGGTGCCGGTGAGAGGCCGCGCTAATTTCGCGCGATAGGTTTTTTTAACGTGCCGTTTGGGGCTTATGATGCGATGCAAAAGATCGCCATCATCCGTCAGCAGCAGAAGACCCGAGGTCTGTTTATCCAGACGACCGACACTCGAAATCATCGGCGTGCGCGACTTCCAACGACGGGGCAAAATATCATAGACCAACGCGCCGTCTTCCTTGTGGGAACACGTCATGCCCAACGGTTTGTTCAAAAGGAGGACCATACCCGCAACGGGATCAAGCGGTTCACCATCGATGGTCATACGGGTCGGCAAATCTTGGGTTACAGGGATGCGCTTGGTAACGTCCGAAAGCTCTCCACCATCAAGGATGATCCCACCGGCCTTGGCCAGTCGTGCCATCTCTTTACGTGAACCATATCCCATAGAGGACAACAGCTTGTCGACGCGCGAAGTTGTTATTCTGGACATTCTTTTGGTTCTTCAAAGTGCAGTTGAATGGCGAAGGGCGTCAACAATACGGAGCGTGATGTTCGTGCCGCTTGCATTGAAAGACCGCCGATAGACGAGCTACGCAGTTTATTAACTTTCCGACAGATTTAGAAGACACCGTTATTGTGATTGTCGGTCTTCGACGAAGGTCGCTTTGTCAACATCCATCGAGATTCACTGCATGTATTGGTGTTTGCAACTAAAGGCATCGCTAGTCCGAAGCGGCCAACCAAGTTGATCAAGCGCGGCAGTGATTGACGTATCAGGCAATAAAATCGCAAAACGCATAATCAATGTTATGTAAATTAAGAAAATTGAAGCAGTGGCCGAAGGATCTGCTTTTTCAAGCGTTTTAAGGGCGGGTTCCAGACCTTCTCTGCATGTGCGAAGATTTCACAAAAGCAATGAAGTAGTGGACCTTCCACCAGCATCATCCAGAGGAGTGTGAGCCTCGCCGCCCTTGAAAGATACAGTTGCTAGAGGATGACTTGGCTCATTGTCGAGTAGTGCTTAGCGTGCTCAACCATTCTCAGAGTCGCTTTTTCACCGAACCGCTTGGCAAGCGGGTATGACATTTCCGGCGGCGACCAAGTGTCGTTGGTCCCATGCCAGAGTTCTACCGGACATTGAACCAGGTCGATTGTCTCGCTCCAATCAGTGACATAGGCATTGATGAACGCGAGATATGCATCTGGTCGCCGCAGGAAGCACTCCTCAAGCGCCTGGTTCAGGCTGGCTTGGAATGCAGGATCTTCGAAAAGTGCTCTTTCTGCGGCACCACAGTTCCTGAAGAAAGCGCCAGCTGTCCGTTCTGGCGACCAACGGGTCATCAAACCTTGGAATACAGTCAACAGACGAAACAATTTCGGATGCGACATGGCGAGCTCAAACACAGGCTTACCAGCCATACCCTGAAGAAAATTCCCCATCGACAATCGCGCCGCGGGTGAAATGAGAACGAGCCGTGAGACAAAACCGGGACGTGTCGCGGCGATCTTGATCGCAGCCATACCGCCGATCGAAAACCCGACCAGAACTACCCCTCTATTGTGCGAAGCAATCACCTTGGAATGCAGCGCGTTGGAAAACGCTACATCAACGTCTTCTGGGGTATTGGCTAAAAGATCTACCGCAACAATATCTGCGTCGGGATTGACGTTAAGAAGCAAGGTGGCATCGGCTTTGCTTCCCGGCTTACCGTGACAAAAAATACTGGCTCCACCCGCGCGCTACCCACCTATTTATATAGAATTGCTTCAGGTTTTTGCATCTCAAAGATGCAACTAAAAGTCGATATAAGCCATCCCATTTAATTATTGGCGCCTGAATTGTCTGCACTCCAGGCCAAGGATGCAATTCAAATCGCAGCCACGCTGCTTGCTGTCCATGGCCAGATTGAAGAGCGCCAAATCACGATGCTGCATCGCATCGAATGTCGGCTTCGAGCCTATTGTGAAAGTTCCAGAAGATCGGAATACTATCTCTATGGACACATGCTCTCAGCCGAACTGTCAGTTTTGCCGCTCGAACGATTTGTTGATAGATCGACCCTAAGCAATCATGGAGCATTTCTTTATTCTGGGGTCAATTGAAGAACACAGACCCGATCAAGCGATTATAGTTCCACATCGGCATATCGAAACGCCGTTCGAGCTAAGTGCTGAAGAATGGTCGGAAATTGGGGACGCGCTTGCCTTTGTCAAAGACCGTTTAGACAAAAAATGTGCCAAAGGTTATGCCATCGGCTCGAATGTTGGGGCGGTTGCGGGTCAAGATGTGTTTCACGCTCATTTGCATGTGATAGGTCGTTTCAAAGGAGAAAGATCTGAGGGCTTGGGTATCCACACGTTGTTTAGATCAACAAGTTGACGAACGGCAGCATTGTCCCACACAGTGTGAGTTCGCTATGGTTGGAGAATTGCAGTTGCAGCGAATGTCTCCTCTGACGGGCCGCACCGCAGCGGTGTAAGGCCATGGCCAATGTCCGCAAAGGGCCAATACCAGACATTCGCTTCGACGTCCCAACGGCTAGCGAGGCGTAGACCGTGGGCACGGCAATTGTGGGCCTTGCTTCTAGGTGCGCATGTGGCTCAGGCCGCTGTGTCGGCTTTTCCCATGCGCAGGCGCACACGGGCTTCCGGCCCCCGTGGGTCCAGGACGTAAAGCTCTGGGCGCGCCGCCAGATAGGCTCGCCAGGTGCGTTCCGGAAAGGTGCTAATGCGCGTGCCATGCCGTGCATGCATCATCGGGCCAAGTGCCGCAATCCGCATACCTTCGCTCAGGCAACCTTGCTCGGTCATCAACGCCCGGATTTTTTTGTCCAATACGCCGTGGGGATCTGAGGCAGGCAGCTTTGGAACCGAAGCAAGATGCGGCGCCCCGATCTCCACGAAATCCGCGCAAGCTGCGCGGAAGGTCTGCGGTGTCTTGCCCTCACCCACGCCTGTGACCAAAGCCCCGTATTCCCGCAACCGAAGCGCCAGATGCGAAAAATCGCCATCAGAGCTCGCAATCACGAATTGATCTACCTCGTCGCGCAGCGCGAGTTCAACCGCGTCGAGCGCCAGCAGCAAATCCGAGGCATTTTTTCCCATCCCCGCGTGCATCAGGCGAAAGCCATGCACTGCGTGCCAATCGCTGGGACGTTGCGCATCGACATAGGCCCGTAACACTGTCGGTCGACCAAGCGCCGCCGCGACCTGCATAATTCGCGCCGCATGCTTGCCAGACAGATTGTCCCCGTCGATCAATACCGCAATAGCCCTCATCGCGCCCTCGTCTCTTAGATTTGCGCTAACCTGAGAGCGAAATGCGCCGAAAATCGGGCGAATCCGCGCCAGAGGTTGGGAAAGGGCATATCGTTGCCTTCTGAAGCAACGGGGAGCGGACTGTGCGGCTTCGGCACCACATTTACCGACTACCGACCTTGGCCGCCGGCATATGCTGCACCAAGACATGGACGACTGCTTCGGGGTATCGTCCCAACCAAGGTATGTTCGGGGCAGGAAGCCTTAACGGCGGGCGGTTATGACGTAGCGGTGCTCGCTTCGACGCATCAGCGATTTCCGCCAGCCGAACTGGCGCGCCTGAGCGCGGTGGATCGCGGTCAGGCGGGAGTCGATCCGCACCTCGGTGAATCCCGCTCGTCGCAGCAGATCAGCCACCGCTTCGGCGCGTGCGCCATTTGCGAAATGGACTTGGGACAGGATATCTTCGTGCCAGTTCCGCGCATGGGGATGGTGCGTTGAGGATGAACCAAACAGCTTTGTCAGCGCGCGGCTTAGCAGGCTTTTTTTCACGAAATCCCCGTCAACGATCAGCAGCATCCCGTCGGGCGCCAGAATGCGGCGCCATTCCTGGAACGCGGCCAGTGGATCGACCAGCGTCCAGACTAGATGGCGGGTGACGATCACATCCTGCGACCCCGAGGGGGCAGGGATTATCTCGGCATCGGCCTCGAGAAACGTGATGTCTGCGCCTGCGGTTTTTGCCTTGGCCCTTGCGCGGGCCAGCATAGGTTCGGCCCAATCCAGCCCTGTGACGCGGAATCCCATGTCGTGGCACAGCATCGCGATCTCGCCTGTGCCCGAGGCGAGGTCAAGCAAACGCCGCCCACGCGCGTCGCCCAAGTGCCTGAGAAATAGAGCAGTCCATGCTCGGCACTCATCCCCCTCCGCGATTTTATGACCCGGGTCATTGTCAAAGGTTTCCGCACGCGCCGACCAGTAGTCGCGGATTTCATCGCGGATATTGCGGTTACTGACCTGGTTCATAGCAAGCTCCAATTCTTGGTGGTGGCCCTAGTTGCAAATTTCTGACTAAAAAAGTCAAGAATAATTCTTGACTCTTTTTGTATGGTTTGATGAAAACACACGACATCAACCAACGAGGACAAAATGCAGACCTTCTTGAAACCGCTTTACCTTGGTGCAATGAGCTTGATCGCCCTGCCCGCCTTTGCCGAAACCGTCACCATCACCGACGTTGCAGGCCGCGAAGTGCAAATCGAAACGCCGGTCCAGCGTGTGATCCTTGGCGAGGGCCGCCAGTCCTTCTTTACCGCCGTTCTGGAACCGGAAAACCCGTTCCAGCGTGTCGTTGGCTGGCGCGACGATTTCGGCAAAGCGGATCCGGACAGCTTTGCCGCCTATACGGAAAAGTTTCCGCAAATCAATGAACTGCCCGCTTTTGGAGGATTTAAGGAAGGCACTTTCGACATCGAGCAGGCCGTGTCGCTGAACCCCGACGTGATGATCCTTAACCTTGAATCCAAAGCCGCCACCGACGAAGCCGGTTACGAGGAGAAACTTGCCGCCGTCGGCATTCCGATCGTTTACGTCGACTTCCGTGAAGATCCCTTTGCCCACACAACCCAGTCTATGGAAATCATCGGTGCACTATACGGCGAAGAAGACCGAGCGGCTGAGTTCAACGCCTTTTTCAACGAACAGGTCGCCAAGGTCACTGACGTGATCGCAGTTCAGCCAGATCTGGCTCGTCCGCTGGTTTTCGTCGAACGCGCTGGCGGTTATGCCGAGGATTGTTGCATGTCCTTTGGCGCCGCGAATTTTGGCGAGATGGTCGAGATCGCAGGTGGCACCAACATGGCGACTCCATTCATTCCCGGCACTTTCGGCACCGTGAACGCGGAACAGATCATCGCCTCGAACCCGGATATCGTCGTCGTGACCGGCGGCAACTGGGAAGCCTATGTTCCGGGCGGTGCATGGGTTGGCGTCGCGCCGGGTGCCGATATGGACGCGGCACGCGCCAAGCTGGCCGCGCTGACCGAACGCCCGGCCTTTACGGGTATCAAGGCCCTCGAAACGGGCAACGTCCACGCGATCTGGCACCAGTTCTATAACAATCCATACAGCTTTGTTGCGGTGCAGCAGCTGGCCAAGTGGATCCACCCCGAACTGTTCGCCGAATTAGACCCCGAAGCCACCCTTCGCGAATTGCACGATCGCTTCCTTCCGGTGCCATACCGCGAAGGCTACTGGGTTTCTCTGAACTAAAATGGTGCGGGGCGCTTTAGCGCCCTGCCTTGCCCAAGGGGGTGTCATGACCGATCTGACCGCAACACTGCCCGCCACGGGCTTTTCCTATCGCAAACTGGTGGCACGGCGGATTGTCGTTCTGTCTATGCTGTGCGCAGCGCTGCTCTTGTCTGTGGCAATCGACGTATCGCTTGGACCAGCGCGCTATCCGCTGGCTGACGTCATCCGAACGCTCCTGTTCCCGACAGAGGCCGAAATCCAGATCCGCGTCGTTGTCTGGGACATCCGTATGCCGATGGCCCTGCTCGCCGTCACAGTCGGTGCATGTTTGTCGCTGGCGGGCGCGCAGATGCAGACCATCCTGGCAAACCCCCTTGCCAGCCCATTCACATTGGGACTATCCGCCGCTGCCAGCTTTGGCGCAGCATTGGCAATGGTGCTGGGCGTAGCACTGGTTCCGGCGGCGCTCTCCATTATGGTTCCGATCAATGCCTTCGCGATGGCGATGCTCGCAGCGCTGTTGATCTTTGCCCTGTCCAGTATGCGCGGCGTGACGGTCGAAACCATCGTCCTTCTGGGGATCGCGCTGGTATTCACCTTCAATGCGGCGCTGGCATTATTGCAGTATTTCGCGTCCGAGCAGGCGCTGGCGGCCGTCGTGTTCTGGACCATGGGTAGCCTGACCAAAGCGACATGGAGCAAGGTCGCTGTCACCGCGATCATTCTGGTGGTCTGCGCCCCACTCTTCGCCCGACGCGCATGGTCGCTCACCGCGATCCGGCTGGGCGAAACACGCGCCGCCGCAATGGGCGTGCCTGTTCGCCGTATTCGGCTGGAAACACTCTTATTGGTGTCGCTGCTGGCCGCGGTCCCCGTGTCCTTTGTCGGCACGATCGGCTTTATCGGCATCGTCGGCCCGCATATCGCGCGGCTATTGCTGGGCGAGGATCAACGGTTCTTTCTGCCGGGTTCCATTCTCTCGGGCGCCCTGATGCTGTCGGCCACATCGGTGCTGTCCAAAGCCCTCCTTCCCGGAGCCGTGCTGCCCATCGGCATCATAACCGCATTGGTCGGCGTGCCGTTCTTTGCAACACTCATCCTCACCCGCGGTCGCAAATCATGATAACGCTTGCCCTTCAAAACGTCGAAGCCCGCTACGGGTCCAAAGTGATCTATGCGCAGGCCAATATGCCCTTGATTGAGGGCGGGGTTCTTACGGCCCTTGTCGGACCAAATGCTGCAGGGAAATCGACCCTGTTTCGCCGGATTGCGGGCCAATTACGCGGCAAAGGCACCGTCCGGATCACCGGTGCCGAACAGCAGGACCTGCGATATATGCCGCAAGACACCGGAATGGACGCCGCGCTCACAGTTTATGAAAGTGTCATCCTCGCGCTGAAACAGGGCTCGGGAGGTTGGAGCCTGTCCCCGATCGAATTACGAGCCGTCGACGATGTGTTAACCCGTTTGCGGATTGCCGATCTGGCCTGCGTAAACCTGACCGAACTGTCTGGCGGGCAAAGACAACTGGTGTCGATCGCGCAAACGCTAGTGACACAGCCAAAGGTGCTCTTGATGGATGAACCGACCTCGGCTCTCGATCTGTTCCGCCAGCACGAAGTTCTCGCCATTTTGCGTGATTACGTGTCCGAGACAGGCGCTGTTGCGATACTAGCGCTGCACGATCTGAACCAGGTAATGCGCCGCTGCACGCAGACCGTCGCGGTGGCAGGCGGTAAAATCATTGCGACAGGGCAAACGCTCGAGGTGTTGACACCAGACCTGATCCGCCGACTTTACGGCGTGACCGCACGGGTCGAATCCTGTTCTCGTGGCTGCCCCATGATGATCGTGGACGGAACTGCTATTGGCCACTAACCAACCATTGGCAGTCCTAGGAAGCTCCAACTTGGCGAAGCCGCGCTTCGACACGGTTTGACTTATTAACGCGGTTTGTGGCGGCCCAGAACGGTCTATGGCCGAGGCACTCCATAAATGAACGCTCTTGAAAAGGGCTGCACAGTTTTCAACTCTGCAGCCCGTTTCAAATCAGTTCACTTTTGCCGCTAGCCAATTTTTCATAAGTTCAATTTCGCCGACCTGTGCTTTCATGATTTCCTCGGCAAGTTTGATCATTTCGGGGTCATCGCCATGGTCGAGCAGAACCTGCGCCATGTCGATGGCACCTTGATGATGCGCAAGCATGCCGCAAGCGAATGCGACATCTGGATCTTCATTCATCATACCTTGCTCCATGGCAGGCATGGTGATCATCATCTTTCGCATATTCTCCTGAACATGTTCAGGAGAGTTGCTGAGGTCTGCGCTGTCAGGCGCCAACATTTCATCACTATGGCCCATGGCTGAATGGTCCAATTCACCCATCGTGGAAGACGTGATGCACTGTTCGGGAAGCTGGAATTCAGTATCTTGAGCGAAAGCCGGCAGCGAGAATGCTGCCGCTGCGAGCGCTGATGCGACGGATAATTTCACAAAATTCATTTTGCGTTTTTCCTTGGAGATTGAGCGCTGAGGGTGCTTGAGCACACCCAACCAAGTCATAGATAATCCTTCCAGCAACCGGAGGGTCAAATACTAATGGATCACAGCCTCGAGAGCATCCAGACCGCCAGACTAATTACCTACGCTAGCCATTCATCACATCATTCAGTATTTGTTTTCCCAAATCTCCGCGTCGCGAACAACTGACGCAAGCGGCCGCATTTTAGAGCATTTAGGGCGGAAAGTGGACATTCGCGGCGTGGCACGCGAAGGTCAGCTTTCGTCTATCACTACCGAAGCAATTCCAATCCCGAACCCCAAGACGATTTAGCATGCCACCGAGGTCCAAGCGCGTTTCGGTGCGCTCTCGGAGTGAAAGCATTTCATTCCTTTTCATGGGTCCTGCTGGCTTGGAAAGCTCTTGCATCTTTGGACCATGAGGATCGGATATAGGCCAGTATCTCTAAAATCTGCCTTTCGGTCAGGACTTTTACGAATGCAGGCATGCCGCTATTGAAGTCAGGAATGCCGCGTGCGGCCAAGGCGCCCCGGCCGCCTAGGCGGGTGTATTCTACAAGAAGACCGGTGTCATGATGCCAAGTGTGACCACTTTCGTTATGTGGTGGCGCTGGCAGGATGCCGTCAGGGCCTGCACTCTTCCAATGCGGCTGCCCTTCCAGCGAAAGACCGTGACAGGCAGCGCAATTGTCCGCGTACAACTGCTTTCCAGCATCAAGGTCGGCATCTGCAAATTCGTGGTCAGCGAAAGCAGGGCCTGCCAAGGTGGCCCCGCAAATTCCGGCAATGAACACTAGTCGACCTGCACCCATGTTTTCATGCCTCCGACAGAATGGCTGAGCATATGACAATGGAGCATCCATCGCCCCCGGTTATCAAAAACGCAGAGGATGTCGCGCTTGGCGCCTGCTTGAACCAGCGTTGTGTCCCGCAAGTCGCCTAAGGAATCATCCTCGGCCAACTCGTAGAAATGGTGCCCGTGCAGATGGATGCCGTGGGCAAAGGCGGTGTCATTCACCAACGTGATCCTGACAGTTTCTCCGCGAGAAAGGGTGCCGAACGGAGCAGACTGCAAATCCGAGTTGTCGTTAAATGCCCAGATGTTATCGCCGCCGTGCCCGCGGGCCATCGCGCCGCCTTGCATTTTCAAGGTCAGATGTTGGCTGACCTTGTCCGGAACAGCAAACATGTTCGGTGGAAGAGGCGCAACAGGTGACGAGCGTTTTGGCACCTGGCCATCAATCATTAACGCGCCTAGAGCGAAGGTGTCTGAGTTAGACACCAGCAGAATCTCGACGGTGTCGCTGACATCTGCAATCACATCCGCCCGTTGCGCGGGGGCAAGGACCAATCCTGTCATGTCTCGCGGTGTGGCGAGAGGCATGCCGTCCAGAGCGACCACTTTGCCATCAATGCCCCGCAGTTCAAGCGGCATCACACGATCGACCGAGGCATTGATCAGCCGCAGCCTGATGCGCTGACCTTTTTGCAAAGCAACGTCCGGCAGGAATGCCTTGGCATAATTCCCAAGTCGCCCCGCGTGGGCAACGTCGTGCATATTGCCATAGTCATCGGCCAAAGCTCCTGTCTGATCGAACCGCCAGTCTGCAAGCATCGCAACGATGTCGTGATCGACATCCGGCTTTTCGTTTTCTTCGACGATGAACGGTCCCATCAATCCGCGCGCGACCTGTTCGTGTGACAGGTAATGCGAATGATACCAAAAGGTTCCCGCATCCGGAGCGCTGAACCGGTAGTCGAACGTCGCACCCGGATCGACGATGTCTTGCGTCAGCATCGGAACACCATCCATGTCGTTGCGCAGCCGGACACCATGCCAATGGACAGCAGTTCCTTCTGTAAGGTCGTTGCGCAGCCGGATGGAAAAGGTCTCGGCTTGCTTGACCCCGAGTGTGGGCCCGGGAACCGATCCGTTAAAACCAAGCAATTCGCTGGGCGGATAAGAACCCTCGGGTAGGATCTGCGTCGTTACAGTCTGGGCGACCAGATCGGGTGTGCCAGTCGCGAGCGAAACGCGCGGCGCCAATGTTGCCGCGATCGTGGACCAAAGGAAATCACGTCTTTTCATGTACTTTCTCACTCTGGCAGGGTGACAACACTGGTCAGCGTTGCAGTTGCCGCAAGCGTTGCAAGGATAAGCAGCGCTTCGATCCGGATGGATTTCGCAAGATGGCCTGCGGCTTGCGCGTTGCCAGCCATCATCGCAGGTACAAAGCGCAATTTGTTCGCTGCGGCGAGCAAAAGTACCAGCCCGACCAAGCCGATTTTGACCAGAATCGTCCGACCGTAAGCGCTCTGGAGTAGCGTTCCGAAGTCGCCGACCAACAGCCACGCCAAAATCCCGCCAGCGACAAGAAGCAGGGGGACAATCACGCTCGCCGCCACGCCGAACCGGTCCCCGAGGCGGGCAGCATCGGCAAGGCGTCCGTTTGATGTCGCTAAGTCATGCAGGGGCAGCAGGACACCGATCCAGAATGCGACGCCAAGTAAGTGAAGCAAGTGCAGCGTGCGTACCCATGTTTGATCCAGCGTCTGAACATGACCGATCTGGGCAAAGGACCAGAGCGCGACAATGCCGGCGCACAGGGAAACCCAATGGCCGATCATGGGAATTGCCAATCCTAGCAACATGATGGCTGCGGCCGAGCTTCGATAGTCCAGTACATCCGCGACAGGTGTTTGCCAAAGCAATCCCAGCATTTCAGGATCGACCATGCCGTCGACGCCACCGGTCAGCGCAGCGGCACGCAACAGATAACTGAACGCGGACGCAACAATCAGAAGTAGCGAAGAAATGGCAATCCCCCACCGCAACCGGTTGCGCACCGAGGTAACCTCTTGGGGGTAACAGACGCTGACCATTATCAGGCCTGTCCCGCATAGCACCCCGCCATAAAGCGCCAGTTTTGTGATGATCGCCGCAAATTCCCAAACGTCGATCATGGTCATTCTACAGTAAACGAAAACGAGCCCTGCAATGCATGACCGTCTTTGCCCAAAGCACGCCATTCGATCAGATATTCACCTGATCCGGCTTCTGGAAGCGGGAGGATAAAGTCACTACGGAATGTCTTTTGATCGCCTAGATCCAGCTTCACCGTGGTGCCGCCGTCATGGGTCATGTTGACCCGTGTCATTCTGATCTCTGACGCGAAATCGAACGTGATCTGAGCGGGTGCAGCGGCCAGAACTTCTTGGTTGGCCGGAGTGGTGCTGTCGACACTCGAATGAGCGGACGCGATGGTTGCCATAGTGGCGAATGCAAATGGAGCGATGATCTTTTTCATGATGTCCTCCTAGTTGATGCGGTTCGCGCGTTGGATCTGGCGGATGTATTCGACGACCATGGCGACATCGCCGCGGCTCAGACCCTGGACTGCGGGCATATTGCCGAACTGCCAGTGGTGCGAATTGACCCCCATCGTGACAGCGCGGTGGAAGCTCTCGTCGCCGTGGTGATTGGGTTCGTAGATCTTGTGGATCAACGGCGGTCCGGCCTCGGCATTCCCGACGCCGTTCTGGCCGTGACACTTGGCGCAAGCATTCTCGAAGATCGTACGTCCGATAGGCCCGTTGCCCGAAAGCTCTGGCATCTGGATTTCGACAAGGCCGCTCGGGTTGCCTGCTGCGGCAACCTGCGCCTCGGGCGTTTTGTTCGACTGGGTAAGCATAGGGATCGCAACGCCGATAGCGACAACGGCCCCGATCAGGAGATAGGTGTATTTCATTGTTTTACCTGACAAATCAAATCTGTCCGCATCATGCGCGGATTTTGAACCAGAGGTCTCCCTCTGGGCCGACGATTTGATCAGGCGCTGGGTGGTCGGTCGATCATGTCAGGCCGGTCAAGATCATGCCGGTGTTCGACAAACCCAACAAAAGCAAATGCGGTGACGTTCGCCAGAACAGCCGTATCCAGCTTTGGAAGAGCGAATGCATGACAACTGATCTGATCGCAGCAGGACGCGTCACCTGCAACGTCTCCATGGGCATTAATGTCAGGATTGCCTGCGTCATCAGCGACCACCTCGTGGCAATGCCCGTCGTGACAATCGGCGGTCATCGCAAATGCTTCGCTTCCCGTAACGATCGTCGTCCAAAGCATGATGGCCGAAACGGCCATGGCTATGAGGCGGTGCATAGTCACGCGGAAAACGTATGTCAGAACATGGCAATTGGCAACGCAGGCGGGATTGCGGGACTGCAACGCCTTATTGTTCATCACAAAAACCGGCTGCGTAAATGTGAACCGCATACGCCTTTCGGCCTATTGCGCGTTACGCTGCTGTCGAAATAGCGTCGCGACATGTCACTGATGATTCGCTGGATTTTCTGCATCGTTTTGTCGACCGCGACTATGTTCGGCGGTCAGGCGGCGCATGCAATGATGTCCGGTGCCCAGACTGCCGATGTGCATGTCGATACGCACGCGGATCATGCACATGATGCCAGTGACAAAACCCATCACAGTGGCTCTGCCGATGGTAGTAGTTGCTGTAATTCTGTTGCCTGCGGCGCATCATTTATCAGTGTCGAATGTGCTCTGGTCCAGATCGATACGGTCAGCGACACGCACTACTTTCTGATGGCGAATACCGTTCCCGAAGGTTTGGATGTAATCGCTCCCGAACGGCCACCCCGCGCCTGATTGCCGTTTCGCAGGGCCCGCCGATGGGCGGGTTGTGATCTAGCAATCTTTGGGATTATCCATGTCTTTTAAACTACTGGCGGCTTTGCCGTTGGTTCTTGCCGGTTGTGCGGAACCAATGCCATTGGCCGCGCCGGCCTCGATGGGACTCGAGGCGGCGAACCTGTATGGCCCAAGCGGTCAATCATCTGCTGTCGCGCTCTTTTCCGGCTACGAGTCGCGTAGTGTCGTCACCCCTGGCACATGGGGGGATGCAGAATGAAGCGTCCGCTCCTTACCTTGACTGTCAGTGCGTTCGCGCTGGCCGGATGCGCCGATGCATCCTTTATCGCCGATCTATCGAACCGCGAAAGCGGGATGGGGCAGATCAATGCTACCACGCGCGTTGCCACGGGGGCCGAAACCGTGTTCTTGCAGGATGCGGCAACCATTGCGGCCACGCAGGCCCGTGTCAGCCAGATGATACAGGGCAAGACCATCCACGCGGACACCGCCGTGCAGGTCGCGCTTCTGAACAATCGCGGGCTTCAGGCGCATTATGCGGATCTGGGACTGACGACCGCCGAAATCTGGCAGGGCACATTGGACACCAATCCGTCCGCCACCGTGGAATTCACGGGGATCGGTGTGAACGGCCTTGCGGTCAATGCGATCGAAGGGCTGATTGTTGGCAATCTGCTATCACTCGCCACCCGTGGCCAGCGTGACGCGATTGCGGAAAAACGGCTACAGCAGGCACGGTTGGAGGCGGCATCCGAAACGCTAGCCGTCGCTGCCGAAGCACGCGCCGCGTGGGTCGATGCTGTCGCCGCGTTCGAGGCTGCTGCGGTCCTGCGCCAAGCCGAAGGGACGGCAGAAGCGCAAGCCGATCTGGCCGTCGAACTGGGTCAGACCGGTTATCTGAATGCTGCCGCTCAAGCGCAGGATCAGGCGCTACATGCGGAGCTGGCGGGTGAACGGGCACGGGCAAAGCTGGACGCTCAGATCGCGAAAGAGCATCTGACGCAGGTTCTGGGGCTTTGGGGAACGAACACGCAGTACTACGTCCCCGATGCCTTGCCTGCTTTGCCCGAGCGCCCCGCGCGTGTCGCTGACCCCGAGACACAAGCCCTGACTGGCCGTGTCGATCTGGCGATTGCGCGGCTCGAACTTGAAGCGGTCGCGGCGGAACACAACCTGACCAGCGCCACCCGCTATGTTAGCGATCTGGACCTTGCTGCTGGCCTCAAGACCAGTTTCGATGGCAGTAGCGGGTCGGTGACCTCCGAGACCGTACCGCGCCTGAATGCAGAGATTGCGATTCCGATCTTTGACAGCGGGCAGGCGCGCCATCGCGCCGGTGAAATGGCCTATCTACGCGCCGCGCATGAACTAGCGGCGACAGCCGTCCAGATCAGGTCCGAAGCGCGTGCTGCCGACGCGGAACTGGCCGGAACGCACCAACTGGCGCGTCATTACCGCGATACCCTCGTTCCCCTGCGCCAGCAGTACGAGGCGCAAACCCTGCGCGCTTACAACGGCATGATCGAGTCGCCTGCCGAATTGCTGGACGCCATCCGCGAACGTCTGGACGCCCAATTGGCCGAAGCAGAGGCACGGGCCGACTACTGGCGCGCGGACGCCAACATGAAAGCCGTCCTTTATGGCGGCGTGCCATCGGCCCGATAGGAGAAAACCATGAACAGAAGACAGCTATTAGGCGCTGGTGCCCTGCTGGTGGGGTCCTCCGCACTGGCGCAGACGTCGAACGTCAATATCCCCGAGGCGCCTGTGGCGGGCGATGGAAGCACCCAAGTGCCGCCACGCCCGTCAAACGGTCGCGACTATAATCCCGTTGTCACCCTGAACGGATGGTCGCTGCCTTGGCGCATGAACGGGAACGTCAAAGAGTTCCATCTTGTTGCCGAACCGGTCGAACGCGAACTGGCCGAGGGCACGGTCGCGCGGCTATGGGGCTATAACGGCAGCTCGATCGGGCCGACCATCGAAGCGGTCGAAGGCGACCGTGTGCGCATCTTTGTCACCAACCGCTTGCCGGAACACACGACGGTGCATTGGCACGGGTTGATCCTGCCCTCGGGCATGGACGGGGTTGGTGGGCTAAGCCATGCGGGTATTCCGCCGGGCAAGACGTTTATGTACGAGTTCGACCTCATCAAGTCCGGCACCTTTATGTACCACCCGCATGCGGACGAAATGGTGCAGATGGCCATGGGCATGATGGGCCTCTTCATCGTACATCCGCGTGATCCGTCCTTCATGCCGGTAGACCGCGATTTCGCCTTCTTGCTGAATGCGTTCGACATCACACCGGGATCGTCGGTGCCGCGCATCATGACGATGACGGACTTCAATCTGTGGTGCTGGAACAGCAAGATGTTCCCCGATATCGATCCGCTGGTGGTCCGTCAGAACGACCGCGTGCGCGTCCGCGTGGGCAACCTGACGATGACCAACCATCCGGTCCACATGCACGGTTATGACTTTGAAGTCACCTGCACCGACGGCGGCTGGGTCCGCCCCGAGGCGCGCTGGCCCGAAGTGACCGTAGATATTCCCGTCGGCGGGATGCGCGCCTACGAATTCGACGCGATCCATGCCGGAGACTGGGCGATCCACTGTCACAAGTCGCACCACACGATGAACGCCATGGGCCACGATGTGCCGACGATGATCGGCGCGAACCAGACGCGCTCGGTCGAGATCATCCGCCAGCACCAGCCGTCCTATATGGCGATGGGGTCCGAAGGCATGGCCGAGATGGGCGAGATGGAGATGCCCTTGCCCGCCAACACCGTCCCGATGATGACCGGCTGGGGACCGCATGGCCCGATCGAGATGGGCGGCATGTTCTCGGTCGTCAAAGTCCGTCCGGACATCGCGGCCGATGATTACAGCGATCCGGGTTGGTACGAAAATCCCCCCGGAACCGAGGCGCAGGAATGGACCGGCGACCTGCCGGAACCGACCCGCAATGACAGCCCTCGCACGACATTCACCAAATAACGACCAAACGGAAAACCAATGAAAACTCTCGCTTTGACTGCTGCACTGCTTGTCACCGCTTCGGCCGCTATGGCCGACGGCGGTCATGCCCATGCCGACGACTGGGAAATCGGTCGGCCCGGTAATCCCGCCGATGTCACTCGCACGATCGAGGTCGACATGTTCGAACCCGAAAGCGGTGGCATGGCGTTTTCCATGTCACAAATCGATGTGACGACCGGTGAAACCATCCGCTTTGTCGTAACCAACAAGGGCTATCTGGACCACGAGATGGTCATCGACACCATGGACGGCAACGCTGAACACGCGCAGGTGATGATGATGAAACCCGACATGGTGCATCACGATCCGAACGCGGTCCGCCTTGCTCCCGGTGAAACCGGCGAGATTGTCTGGACCTTCAGCCAGACCGGCAATTTCGAATTCGCCTGTCTGATCCCCGGACATATGGAGTCCGGCATGCATGGTCCCCTGAACGTTAACTGAAAGCAGTAAAACATGAACAAAATCGTCAAACTCGCCTTGATCCCGCTTCTGTCGCTGGCAGCACTTCCCGCGCTTGCGCAGGAGATGATCCATGGCGTTATCGAAGAAATCACGCTTGAACCCCTGCGGATCACGATTGCCCATGACGCTATCCCGAACCTTGAAATGGAGGCCATGACGATGGTGTTCCGGCTGGCCGATGCGGCCATGATCGAAGGTCTTGGCGTTGGCGATGCCATCACATTTGAGGCCGACCGCATCAACGGTCGACTGACGGTTACGTCGCTCGTCGCCGAATGATCCCAATAGCGTCGGGGCGTGCCCATGCCCTGACGCATCCTTGCAGCTTCAACGACCATAAGTCAGGCAGGCCAGGAAAGGCCGAGACCTGCAAAGCTGTCGCGAAAGAAGTATGGAAGCAATGTCAGCAAGAGGGCCGTCTATTACGACGGCCCAGGCCTTTAGATTTCCACTGCCTCCGCGATGGTCAGTGCATCTTCGAGCTCAACGCCGAGATAGCGCACCGTGCTATCCATTTTTGTATGGCCGAGCAAAAGCTGAACCGCGCGTAGGTTGCCGGTCTTGCGGTATATCTGTGCCACCTTGGTCCGGCGCATGGAGTGGGTGCCATAAGCGCTCGGTTCTAGGCCGATTGAGGTCACCCATTCACGCACCAAACGAGCGTATTGCCTTGTGGAAATATGAAGGCGCTCGTGGAAACGGCCCGGCCACAAATGTTCCGATCCGATCATTAAAGGCTCTTCAAGCCATGCCGCGACGGCCTTCCGCGTCCCCTCGGTGATCTCGAAGCTGACAGGCTTACGGGTTTTGCTCTGGACGATCGAAGCGCGATACTTGACCTGTCCGGCCGCGTAGACATCAGCGACCTTAAGTTTCACCAAGTCGCAGCCCCGCAATTTGCTGTCGATGGCGAGATTGAAAAGCGCCAGCTCTCGGATTTTCTGTGCGATCTCGAGGCGGACTCGGATCGCCCATACGTGTTTCGGTGCAAGGGGGCGCTTCTGGCCCACGATGCGCCCTTTGTTCCATGCAGGGCGGCAAGCACGAATGGCAGGCAGGTTTGTAGTTGGCATAATGGTTCCTCCTATCCACCACGCCCACCACACCATCGGCAGTCTGCCGATACCCGATCATACCACACTCGCCGCCCACAAAGGCGAACAAGTCGGACAAAACACTCCGCAGTGCCGCATGACCGCTCCGAGCCCAAGATGACCTTTTTCCGCTATGCAGCGAATGGCTGATTGCTAAAGGTCCGAAAGAATATCGAAGAACGCCTTATTGTCGGATACCACTCGCAACAAGGTCAGCAATTGTTTCAACTCTGAGCAGAGGAAGTTCATGCCCGACGCCATCCAGTATGATCAACTTTGACCCTGAGATACCAGCAGCCAGGGCTTCTCCGTTTTCAACCGGTAAGATTGGGTCATCCGCACCGTGGAGGATCAGAACCGGAACGGCAATGTCGCGAAAGCGGCCGGTCCAGTCCTCTCTTGTGCCAAGCGTCGCATGATTGAACATGCTGGCAGGACTGGAAGTGCGCGCAAGAATCTGTCCGATCCGTCTGCGCATGTAGGTTTCGTCAAAGTCCTGACCAGAACCTGCGCTCAGTCGCTCGCTGGTCCGCACTGCCGACCTTCATCTTCATAAAATGCAGCGCGATGGATGAATGGCCGGTCTGGTGAAGTTGCACCGCGGCGGTCGGCCAGGGACTGAACGGCAGGTTAGGGCCGAAAACGCCTCAAACTCCTAGGACAAACGCGCACCATCCATTAGTGACCCAGCTTTCCATCCTTGGACCGAGATACACACGAACGCAGCCGCTACGTTCTCTCAACAGCCTTCGCGGGCACAGACAACAAGATTTCAGGCGCCGTATCGAGCGCAGTCGCGAGCTTCCAGAGATTGTCGATCGAGATGTTCTGCTCGCTGCGTTCAACGGCGCTGAGATAGGTCCTATTCAATCCGGCTTCATGGGCCAGTCTTTCTTGTGACCAACCCAGCTCGGCCCGTTTGAGCCGAAGGTTCGTTGCCAGCCTTTCACGAAGGGGAGATTTGGGAACGCGCTTCATAGTGGCACCTTGCGCGTTGTCGGTTTTAACTCTACCTGTTTTAAGAGACATTCAGCGCAGAACCTGCGAGACTTCATTCAAAGCGAGCTTTATGATGCGAAACCAAAGAAGCCCTCAGCCATCCCCATTCGTGCGCGATCGCGTGGCGATCGTCGGCGACATTCACATCGATCACGACCACGGGCTTGGCAGCACTCTGTTTGACGAAATCGACGTCTCGGAGATCGACCTTTTGATTGTCGCAGGTGATTTGACAGATGGTCGGTTTGTGCCGATCTGCAAAGCACTCGCGCTCTTGCAAGAGTACGTCGAACTTTCAAAGGTCCATGTCATCCCCGGCGACAAGGATTACTGGAATGGAATTCTTTCCGACAATTATCTGTCCATCCCTGTGATCGAAGCCGGTGCGAAGTTTGCCCAAAAATCTGTGATCTACCACAGGGGCAAGCGCTATCTTTGCTGCACATTGTGGACGGATTTCGAGCCGCCGGGGATCACGCTCGACGAGTCACTCTACGCCGCGCGGCTCCTCTATCCCGAGTTAAAGACGATGATAACCGTCGGCGACGGCCCAGAGCGTTGGACCATGCCGGAAGACCTTGTTGCCCTTCACCTGAACCATCTCAGATGGCTGAAGTCTGAACTGGCCAAGCCTTTCAAGGGCGAGACGATTGTGGTCACGCATCACGCCCCAACCCTTCGGGCGCTCCCACGTTATGCGCCGCTCCCGTTTCTTGATACCAGCGATCTGAATGAATTTGCGCGACAGTTTGCCCCCTTCAAATGGGTCTATGCGCATACGGGTGTCAGACAGGAATTCACTCAGGATGGAGTAGGTTATCGCAACGTTTCATGGCAGACCGAGGACGACAAAGACAAAGAGTTCGAATAGCGATTTGGAGAGCCCATTTTCGTGCGCTGCTTGGCGTGCCGCTTCGCGCAACAGCGACCCGCCGAAATCACGAGTGGCGGAGCGGCATTGAGCCCCACCCTAATTATTCCCTGCTTGGAGGTCTCTCGAGGCGGGGAGGAAGACCTCGGACCTGCGGAGTTGGGGGGCTGGGCCGTAGCGGTGGTCGAAGAGAGGGCTCATAAATCCAAGGGGGCCTGAGGGGTTGAGGCTCTCCTTGCTCAATGCACTCGCGTCCTCCGTTTCCAGCATAGCCGCGAGGATGACCCGCACCGCTTCCATGGCATCCTCGGGCGTGAGACCCGCCAAATCGGCTGTAATCCCCGCAAGATATCGATTGAGGTCTCTGGCCCGTTTCGCGTGGAGGCCCATGCGCCTTTCGAACTCCGGCACCAGAGGGCTGCCCAAGCACTCAGCCAAGCGTTTCTGGTCTGCGGGGTCCTTGGACTTTGGGTCATAGTCGCGGATGCGGACAATCGGTTCATAAAAGAAAGACCCGCCCAAAAGCCCGACGCTTAGGCCGCATTTCACATTGCGCTTTGGTTTGCGGGGCGGCGGGGCCGTTTCGGGTTCGGGGTCCCCTCCCCCTTCGCTTTCGGCCTCTTCTTCGTCCTCCAGGACCTCTCCCTCGCAATCCTCCTTTGTGTCCTCAACGGGGACCTCCTTCTCCTCAGTCTTCTGAACCAGCAAGGCCATCGGTCCACCCTGCATCCTGACCAGCATCGGCACCGAGGATGTGCCGACCTCGCTCGCCCGCCATGTTCGGAACGCTCCGCAGGGGCGCTGCAGCTTGCAGGTCTCGATCAGGGCGGCACAGTGCGGGATGACAGAGTGCTCACATTCGGAGAGCGCAAGCATATCGCCCGAGCGAAAGACGAGGCCTTCGATCTCGGCCAATGTCGGCGCCTCGATCAGGGTCAGATCACGGCCGAGCTTCTGGGTCATCGCCGTGCCGAGGGCGGCGGCATCGACGGCACCATTCCGCTTCACGATCAGATGCGAACGGAGGGCAAAGGCCTGCCCGCTCTCCTCCGGCAGCACTTCAAGCCCGACAAAAACAACCTCGGCTGCAGAAGAGGTCAGAGACGTGATGCGGCGGCGCAGATTTTCAAGCGCATCGGTCAGACGGTCGACATCTTCCTTGAAGCTGGCAAGCGTGACCCTTTGCCCGTCCCCATCGTGCCAGACGTCAAAGACGGCATCCCCCGCGCAACCAAAGCGTTTGAACGCGGCGAGCGACGCAAACATCTTCTGCTGCTCAGCAAAGCGGTCCGAGGGATAGACCCTCTTTCGCAGCCTCATCGACCGATTTTGTCGTAGGATCCGGCTGATCATGCCGACCCAAACCGAAGGATCGGGATCCCCCGTCCGCATCAGAGGCACCCCCGCCGCACGCAGCGCAGCAAAGACCACCTCATCTCGCAGCGCACGATGCCCCGCCGCGAGATCATCGATCACCTTTTGCGCGGGATCGACAAAGACCGCAGACAGCAGGGCGATGGCCTCGGCTCGAGGGATCGGGGCTTCGAGATCAAGGAGCGCGGTGGCAAGGGCCTCGTTTGTGGCCTGCCAAGTGGTGATGATAGCCGCGGCAATGGGCGCTTTGCTCACGCGCTCATGTAGGTCCTCGATGACCTCAAGGACCTCTTCGGGTTCCGGTTCAATCCACTCGTCCGTTGGCCTGAAATCGCCTTTAACCCGAAGGCGGGCACGATAGGTTTCGCCCGCACTGCTGTATTCACTTATGTTCATCTCTCCTCCCTTTTGATCGAGCTCGATCAGGAGGTGGGTCGAGACCTTTGCGAATGTGTTAAAGCTTTCTCGACGGGCAATTGGTCGATCGCGGAAAGTTCAAATCCTTGCGGCTTTATCTTCAGAGAGCTGAAAAGCATCTGCGCAGGTCCGCTCATGAAGATGCAAAAGCTGACTTGAAACGAGGATTTTGGGGGCGACCTCAACGTTACTTCTACATTTTTGGTGCGATCCCATCAGGGCAATCCGGGCGGCTCGTTGGGGCGAAACTCATGGGAGGCAGGCCCCCTTGCCCACTGGCTTCGCTGGGTAGGAAGCCAAACGACTTTAGCGTAACCGGCACGCACGCCAAAAGCTCCTGTGAAGGGCCTCAATGAAAGAAACCTAAATTTGACAGGGACGCCGCAAGCACCCCGCCCCACATACGGTCACTTGCAAGAAAAAACGCATCTCACCTCCACACCCGAACGGAGGACATGATGAGCACGACTTTCCCGCCGCAAACACGGACACCCGAAACAGAAGCGGACTATCGCAAACGCATCGCGCAGATGGTGGAAAAGGTCCGCAAGCGCCATGGTCTCGGGCCCGGGACCCGACCTACCGAGCGGCAGATGAGCGACCACTTCACCGCCCTGAAACCGACCGTGAAAAAGGCCACATGGCGTCAGTATGAAGCCGCCATTATCTATTGGATCGAAACCACGGGCGAGTGGCAGGACGAGGTCCTTTACGATCTCCTCTCGGACCGCGCAAAGGCCAAGCTTCAAGCCGCAAGCGCCCTGCCCCGCGGGACCAACCGCACCTCTGCAGCCAAGGAGAAAAAGATCAGCAAGGAGGACTTCGACGCGCTCCTGGGGGCGCTGCGCCGCCCCTCGAATGTGGCCAACAGGGGCGTCCTCGCCAACCTCATGATCGCACAGATCAGCCTCGGGCTACGCCCGATCGAATGGTTCGGGGTCACTTTCCCGAAAGGTGAACATTCGCCCCTTCTTCAGGTCCGAAGCGCCAAAACCACAAACGGACGCGGCAACGGCGAAACGCGCGATATCCACCTTGATCATTTGAGTGCAGAGGCCAACTCCGCAATCCTTGAGACTGCAAAATGGGCAAACACCTTTGCGACGAAAGAGGCCTTCCAGAAGGCGATCAAGTCCCTGAGCAAACTTCTGACCGACACCTGCAAACGTGTCTTTGAAGGCCGAAACTTCAAAATCTGCTTCTACACGCTCCGCCACCAATTCATCGCAAACGCCAAGAAAACACTCGCCGAAGACGAAGGCAGCACCGCCCTCCAAACCCTCGCCGCCCTTTGCGGCCACGCGACAACACGCACAGCAGCAAAGCACTACGCCAAAGCACAAGGCGCATGGGCGCACCGAGACAGAACTCGGACGGCAAACCCAGCCCCACACCAAGTCGCAACGGTCAGGATCACACCAAACGAAGAGCGAAACTTGGTGCGACTTGCCCGCTGGCGGGTCTAGACACGACCGCCCGTCAGGCCAACTCCGCAGTCGCAGCGATGCGTTAAAGTTCCCAATGTAGGAAAGGACACCTCACCATCAGGTCACTATTCTGCGGGATTGGGGAGTGCGCCCGATCGAGAGCGACGCGACAGAAGAGCAACAACGATCGTAAGCGCCCAACCCGAACACAAGGCAACCAGCCAAGGCGTCGATCCTGATGGGGCAATGACGGCGATCAACCCTGCAAATCCGATCGGAAGCCTTGTCGACCAACCGAGCGGCCTTCCTGCCCATCCCCCAAAGGCCACGGCCCAAAGCGCTGTCGAGACCAGCAGAGACAATGCGCTGAACATGATCCGAGCAAGGGAGCCTTGCGCAAGCACCCCTGTGTCGAACACGAAAGCGAAGGGGACGAAGAAGGCGACCAGCGAGAGGCCAAAAGCAGAGAGTGAGGTCCTGACTGTTGAGGCTTGGCCCACAGCAGCTGCTGCAAAGGAGGCAAGAGCCACCGGCGGCGTCACCATCGACAGAACACAGTAATAAAAGATGAAGAAATGGGCGGCCAAAGGCTCGATCCCGAGATCCTGGATGGCGGGAACAAAGAGAACGGCACCGATGATATACGCGGCAACCGTCGGCAGCCCCATACCCATGATGATACAGCCGACCATGGCAAGCATAAGCGACAAATAGATCGAGCCTTCGGAAAGTGTCAAAAGCGATCCCGCGAATTTGAGGGCGAGGTTCGACTGCACCGCCACGGCGATAATGATCCCGATGGCCGCAATCGGAACGGCCACTTCTGCCGCTTGACGCGGAGCCTCTCGCAGCGCCTCGACGATCTCTTTGCGACCAATCCATGTGGAGCGGCGCAAAAAGGGAACAACGAGGCAAGACAAGGACGCAAGCACCGCAGAATAGGACGCCGAATAGCCGCTCACCAACAAACCGATCAGCAAAAGCGGCGGGACGATCAGATGCAAGCGCGGCAGAAGTGCGGGAATATCGGCGATTTCAGCGGCGCTCATGGCGCGCACTCCATCACGGCGAGCCGTCAGATCGACAACCAACAGAAGCGCAAGATAGAAGGCAACCGCAGGGATGAGACCGGCAAGAGCAATTTGTGCATAGGGCATCCCCAAGAGTTCGGCCATGATAAAGGCCGCCACGCCCATAATCGGGGGCATCAACTGCCCACCCGTCGAGGCAATGGCTTCGATCCCTGCAGCGCGATGATCGGGCACTCCTGTTTTCTTCATCAACGGGATTGTAAAAACACCCGTAGAAACCACGTTGGCCACTGCGGACCCCGAAATCGACCCCATAAGGGAAGAGCCGATGATCGCGGCCTTTGCCGTGCCGCCTGTCGCACGGCCCGCCGCGCGGATCGCCAGATCGATGAAGAGCTGACCACCCCCGACAGCCGCATAGAATGCGCCGAAAAGGATGAAGTAGAAGATAAAGCTGACCGAAGTCGACGTGGTGATGCCAAGCACACCCGCCGTTGTCATCGTTGTGATCTCGGTTGCCGCTTCGATGCCGAAACCCCTGAATTGCAGCCAACCGGGAAGAATATCGCCCCAGAAAGCATAGGCGATAAAGACGAGCAGCACCCAAACAAGGATCATACCCACAGCGCGGCGAGACCCTTCCAGAAGCAAAAGGACCATAAGGCCGCCGAAAACCATATCCGTGACAAAGATCGGAGAGACGTTCTCCATCCGTGTCGTCAGTCTTTCGAAGCCCGTGATGTAGTATCCCAAGACCGCAATAGCACACAGGATCAGCGCGCCGTCGATGACAGCGCAGAACCAGCGCGGAAATGCTTCGATCTTCAATGGCTTATAAAGAAACAAAAGGATCAATGCCGCCGTCAGGTGAACCGGACGTTCCAGCAAAGGTTGCTGGGCATCAAACAAAAGCCAAACCTGAAAGGCGATAAACGCAGCGCCAATCACAAAAGCAAGGGCGTGAGCGGGATTGCGGGACAGAACGGCGCGCATGGTCTCCTCCATTTCGCAGGTCGCATCGGGAAGGCTTGGCCACACGAAAGCGGCCAAGCCAGAGGATCACATCAGACCGGCTTCGCGGTAATAACGAACGGCACCAGGATGCAATTCGATCCCGACGTTCTCGGGAAGCATCGCGGTGGTCGGATCAAACTGCGACCATGCACCATGCGAAGACTTGAGCGCCTCTGCATTCTCGATGATCGACTTGGTGATCTGATACGCCGTCTCTTCATCAAGCGACGCGTTTGCAATCAGCACCGTTCCAAGGTTGGCGCCCGTTGTTGCAGCTGTCTGACCTTTATACCACTCGGGACCATAGCTTCCGGGGGTAAGGCCGTTTTCTTCGAGAAGGGACATCGCCTTTTCTGGGATATCGAGGAAAACAACATCGGTGGTGAGCGCCACTTCGGTGATCGTCGGATGCCCTTTGATCATCGTATCGATATAGATATCGGCGTTTCCGTTGCGCATCTGGTCAGCGATCTGGCCCGTATCGACCTGAATGATGTCGCCCCCGTTTGCCTTGATTTGATCCATAGAAGAGCCGAGCCCTTCAAAGATCATCTCGGCAACTGGCACTGCAGAGGACCCGACCGGTTTCATGAGCACATTGACGGGCTTACCCGAAGCGAGGATTTCGCCCAGATCGTTCGTTCCCATCTCGTCGACAAAGCTCTTGGTCGCCATCACACCGACGTAAACATTGTTCAAACCGCCGACGAGCGCGCGAATATCAGGGGCGCTCATCCCCTCATAAACGTCATCCCCGTTCACAGCCCAGACTGCAGAGGCCACGTTCGAAAGTGCGATTTCAGCCTTGCCGCCTTGCACGACCATCGGGTTGGCGACACCGCCACCACGCGCGATCACTTCGACCGAGTTGTCGCCAAGGATCGGCTCGATGATCTGTTCGAGCGTCGCGGCAAAGACATACCATGACGACCCCTCCCTCATCGCACCGATCCGAACATCCTGAGCCGTCGCAGCGGTTGCACAAAAAGCGCCAGCAATCGTCGCGATTGCCGACAGACGCAGTCCGTTCAAATTCAAATTAAGCATGTTTTCCTCCCTATGTTTCAATCTGCCCCCGCCCAACGGGCGGAGGCAAATGATTTTGGTTTTTTATTCGGCGGCGACAGCAAGATCGACGCGGCCGATCCCTGCTGCGTCAAAGGCTGCCTCGATTTCGCGCTCTGCAGCTTCTCCCAAATCCTTGAGCGGCTCACGAATGGTCGCGTGATCAAGAAGCCCGCGATACCGCAGACCGATCTTGAGAGCGACGGTGCCCTCCATATGCGAACCACGGTGATACACAGCGCGGGTCACCGGCAGAAGCTGTTCGAAAATGGCGCGCGCAGCCGGATAATCCTGAGCCTTGCCTGCTGCGATCAACTGGATAAGGAGTTCGGGCGCGATATTGCCGTAACCGACCAAGAGACCGTCCACATCGAACATCGTCGAAAGAAGCCATTCGTCATGGCACGACAGCACCTGAAGGTCAGGTTGCGCTTTCTTCAACTCGGGGATTTCGACATACCAGCGCTTCATGTTGCGCACACCGTTCTTGGTGGCGACGCAGCCGGGCTGGGCGGCAATTTCAAGCTGGGTGTCGAGATCATACGACGCCTTGGTGGCATCGGGATATTGGAACAGAATGGTCTGAAGGCCGCCCTCTTCGTAGATCGCCTTGTAACGATCCTGCGGCGCGCCCTTCTGGAAGCCGAAACGCAGCCAGCCATGGTTCGGATAAACAAGGGCGCCCGTCGCACCCGCATCATAAGAGCGCTTTGCTTCCTCCGCGGCGACTTTCGTGCCCTCGCCCGTGATCCCTGCAATGATGGGAATATCCACAGCATCTTTGTAAGCGCGGATCAGCTCGAGACGCTCGTCAGTGGTGAGAAATGTGCCTTCGCCGGCATGACCGAGAATAACCAGAGATTTCACTTCTTCAAAGCTGGCGAGCCATTTCGCAATGCGCACATTGGCTTCGATATCGAGCGATCCATCGCGGTTAAAGGCGGTAACGGGTGCCGGGTTCAGGCCGCGCAGGTCCATAGGTTGCATGTCGGGGACTCCTCCAAATGCGTTTTGTTCATATCTTCGATCCTCCGCACGACCCCGTTACAAAGATTTGGGAACGATTGCGGGAACGTTCCCAAAAGTGCATTGCCAGCGACCGCTGTCAAGTGTAATAATAAAACAATAACGCGAGATGCATCGCGGGAGGGGCCATGGATAGCGACGAAAATACAATGAAATCAAAGTCTCGCGTGACTTTGCACGATGTCGCACGAGAAGCTGGCGTCTCTAAGTCTACGGTTTCAAGAATGCTGGACGAGCGGTTGCCGAACTCCGACTCACCCAAAGCGCGTCACGTAAGACAGGTCGCTCTTAGGCTTGGATATGTGCGTGATCTCTCCGCAGCGAACCTACGCCGTGGATCGACGGGAACCATCGGCGTGATTGTGCCCCGCCTGACCGATACAGTCATGGCCATGTTCTACGAAGCAGTGAGTGCAGCTGCCGCCCAACAAGGACGCTTTGCAATCGTCGCCACCACAGACGACAATCCCGAAGCAAGCCGCAAAGCCGCAGAAGCCTTGATCAGACGCGGCGTGGACGGCCTGATCCTGACGACCGCACGCGAAGGTGACAACTTCGGCGAAGAATTGCGCGCACGCGGGGTCCCCTTCGTGTATGCGCTTCGCCATAACGGAGAGAGTGCGGCCTCTGTCGGCGACGATCAGCTTGGCGGTTATCTGGCCACGCGCCACCTGATCGATCTCGGCCACCGCAGGATCGGTATCATCGCCGGACCAGATTATGCGACAAGCTCGCGCGGCCGCCTCGCGGGCTATCATCTCGCGCTCAGTGAAGCCGAGATCGCACCTGCTCCCGAACTGATCGTGCCGTCGACCTTCAGCATTGAATCGGGTGAAACCGCAGCCAATACGCTTTTGTCCTTGGCAAAGCCGCCGACTGCAATCTTTGCGATCAATGACAACACGGCCATAGGCAGCATGTCCGCAATTGCGCGCGCAGGACTGTCCGTGCCCAACGATATTTCACTTGTCGGCTATAATGACATTCCGATCGTGAGCCGTTTGCCCGTGCCACTGACAACTGTGCGCGTGCCCTTTGATCGTGTTGCAGAGGTCGCATTGGCGCTCCTCTTCGACGACTCGTCAGAGCGCGGCGTGCGGAAAATCACGCCGAGCCTGATCCCGAGAAAATCGACAAGCCCGTTAAACTAATCTTTGCGACTGTCATCGAACTCTTGAAAAAAGGACCGACGTTTTGCGTCGGTCCTTTCTTTATTTACGCAGACTCGAGTGTGTCCTCTGGAACCGCCGCGCCCGTCATATAGGCCACGGCATCCGACATCGTGTGGTTCTTCGGACTGATCTCGCACAGACGCGAACCGAGGCGGTGCACGTGGATACGGTCAGCCACTTCAAAGACATGCGGCATGTTGTGACTGATCAGGATGATCGGAATACCGCGCGAACGAACATCAAGGATCAACTCCAACACACGGCGGCTTTCCTTGACACCCAAAGCGGCTGTCGGCTCGTCAAGGATGATCACCTTGGACCCAAAGGCCGCAGCACGCGCAACAGCCACACCCTGACGCTGACCACCCGAGAGGGTTTCGACCGCCTGATTGATGTTCTGGATCGTCATGAGCCCAAGCTCGGAGAGCTTTTCCCGGGCGAAGTCCTGCATCCGTTTGTGGTCCATCTTGCGGAACAGCGTTCCCGCGATCCCCGGCTTGCGCCACTCGCGACCCAGAAACATATTTTCGGCAATCGAGAGCGCAGGCGAGAGCGCAAGGTTCTGGTAAACCGTCTCGATGCCTGCATTGCGGGCTTCTTGGGGGCGGCGGAAATCGACCTTTTTACCTTCAAGGTAAATCTCGCCGTGATCCGGCACCACAGCACCCGAGAGTGCTTTGATCAGGGTCGATTTGCCTGCACCGTTATCACCGATAACGGCAGTGATCTCACCTGGATAAAGGTCGAAGTCTGCGCCATTCATCGCAACGACCTGACCATAGCGCTTCATCAAGCCACGAGCGGAAAGAACGGGTTGAACTTTGGTCATTTCGTGGCCCTCCGCAGCCATTGGTCAAGAGCAACAGCGGTCACAACAAGGCACCCTGCCGCAAATTGTTGCCAGTAATCGTCCACACCTGCGAGGCTGAGGCCGGTGGTGAACACCCCAACGATGATGGCGCCCAGAACCGAACCCACGACCGACCCGCGACCACCGAAGAGAGAGGTGCCGCCGATCACAACGGCGGTGATGGACTGAAGGTTGACGTCGTCAAACCCGATAGGAGAGATCGAACCGACACGTCCCGCGGCAACCCAGCCGCCGAAGGCGCAGATCACACCGGCAAAGGCATAGACTTGAATAAGGGTGCGGTTGATGCGGATACCAGACAGCATCGCAGCATCAGGGTCATCGCCGATCGCATGCACATGGCGGCCCCAAGCGGTATGGTTCAGGATATACCAGACCAGAAGCGCCAGAAGCAAAAGAGCCACAACACCATAGGTGATCTGGAAGCCGCCGAAACGGATCGAGTTTCCGAACCAGAGGATCGACGGAGCTACTTCGCGGATATCGGACCCACGGATCGACTGGGACGCGGAATACCACAGCTTGAGCGCGGTAAAGATCGACAAGGTTCCGAGCGTCACAATGAAAGGCGGCAGCTTGACATAGGTAACGAGTATACCGTTGAACCACCCCATCAAACCGCCGAAGAAGAGGCCGATGGACACCGCCATAAAGGGCGGGAGGCCGACACCGACGGCCAGTTTACCCATGATGATCGACGACAGCACAAGGATTGCACCGACCGAAAGGTCGATCCCCGCCGTCAAGATGATCAGCGTCTGCGCAACCGCGACGATCCCTGTCACAGTCACCTGTTTGAGAACGAGCGAAAGCGTTCCGGGAGTCATGAAATTGGTTGCGATCGCTCCAAAGAACAAAACGCTGAGCAACAACACCAACGCAGGAATGGATGTCGGATAGTTGCGAAGAAATTTGCGAAGCACATGTGTAAACGAACGGTCGTCTTGGGCAAATGCGGCTACGGCTTTATCCGCTTTTTCCAATCCGGCTTCAAATTCATTGATTGGTTTTTTGGGTGTCGACTGATCACTCATGATGTCCTGTTCCCTCGGAAGTTTTGCAAAGGTCGCCTGAGGTGGACCCTTTATGGACAAGGGGCAGCACAAAGCCACCCCTTGCCGAAGTTCAAGCTATGAGCGAGGTCTTAGCCCCAGCAGAGCTCGAGGCCTTTTGCGCTGTCGATCGACTCTACGCCGTCAACAGGAGCATCGGTGACAAGGTTCACACCGGTGTTGAAGAACGTCAGACCTTCGGAAGCCGAGGGCTTGGAGCCGTCCTTGATGTAGGCAGCAACGGCTTCAACGCCTTTGGATGCCATCAGGAGCGGATACTGCTGCGACGTCGCACCGATCACGCCTGCTTTGACGTTTTCAACGCCAGGGCAGCCGCCATCGACGGAGACGATAAGAACGCCTTCGGTCTTGCCAGCGTTCTGGAGCGCTTGATACGCGCCTTCGGCGGCGGGCTCGTTGATGGTGTATACAACGTTGATGTCAGGGTCTTTTGCGAGGAGGTTTTCCATCGCGGTGACGCCGCCTTCAACAGAAGCGTTCGAGGTTTCGTGACCGATCACGCGCGGATCGGTTTCGGAACCCATAACCGAGAGATCCGGAACTTCGATACCGAAGCCGACAAGGAAGCCGGTGTCGCGAGCAACGTCGACCGAGATGTTGTCCTTGTTGATGTCGAGCATTGCGATCTTGGCGTTCGCAGCTTCGTCACCAAGGGTAGCAGCAGCCCACTTACCGATCAGAAGACCTGCTTCGAAGTTGTCGGTCGCAAAGGTCATGTCCTGAGCTTCAGGATCAGCAAGCGGCGTATCGAGTGCAATAACAAGAACGCCTGCATTGCGTGCATCGATCAGAGCCGGGGTCACCGAGTCGTTCGAGGCGGTGATCAGGATACCCTTGGCACCAGCGGCAACACAGTTCTCGATTGCGGTGATCTGGGGTGCAGCGTCGCCATCGGTCACACCGGCAAACGCCTTGAGTTCCATGCCAAGCTCGTTCGCACGTGCTTCAGCGCCTTCGCGCATTTTGACGAAGAACGGGTTGGTGTTGTTTTTGGTGATGAGGCAAAGCGAACCTGCCGAATGGCTTTCTGCAGCAGCAGCACCGGCAAAAGCGATCAGAGCCAGAGCGGACCCAGCGAGTAGTTTTTTCATGTGTTCCTCCCAAGAACATTAAGCACAGCCACCCTCTTGGCTGCGCAGGTCCCGCACCGATTCGAAGCGGGAATGACCAGATCAAACGCGATTCGGAACGTTCCGTCAATAAATAAGTAAGATTGATTTATTTATTGACGGAACCCTCTTCTACGCTCCAGTGTTGCGCGATGTGAGGAATGAAAACACTGACCATTCCAAACAAAACAAATCAAATCCTGGCTTTCAGAGGACAACGAAACCGGTAGATCAGCGCAGAAACAGCGACAGAGAACTGCGGAAAAATCATTTCAAGACAGCAGGTTAAGTTAAGCGATGCTCGAAGCGAATCCAGAAACAAAAGTCACCGACTCCGCGGTCTTCCGCGGATCGAACCAGTCTGGCTTGCGCGATCATAACGAGCGCCTTGTCCTTTCGCTGATTCAACGGTTCGGCCCGAAACCTGGGGTGGAAATCGCTCGCCTCATTGGTCTTTCATCGCAAACCGTGTCGGTCATCCTTCGAGATCTTGAGACCGAGGGCCTGATCAAACGGGGCACGCCCCAGCGCGGTCGCGTCGGTAAACCGTCCGTCCCGATGATGCTCGACCCTTCGGGCGCCTTTTCCATCGGTTTGAAAATCGGACGCCGTTCTGCCGACCTCGTTTTGATCGACCTTGTGGGTGAGACCCGTCTCCATCACACAGTCACCTATCGCTTTCCAAAACCCGACCCGCTTCTGGCCTTCGTCAATGAGGGGATCGAACGTTGCGCACACTTACTTCCCGCGGGCAGCTTTAAACGGATTGCGGGCATCGGAGTGGCGAAGCCGTTCGAAATCTGGAATTGGCACGAAACCATCGGCGCGCCGATGGCGGATATGGAGGCCTGGCGCGCATTCGATTTCGAAGGAACAATTTCCCGCGCGACGGGGCTTCCCGTCTATATCGAAAACGATGCAACTGCCGCCTGTCGGGCCGAGAACACCTCGGGGCGTGGGCGGGAATTTCGTGATTTCGCGTATTTCTTCATCGGCGCCTTTGTCGGCGGCGGCGTGGTGCTCAACCATTCGATTTTCGAGGGTTTTCACGGTAACGCAGGGGCTTTCGGGTCCCTACCCTCGATCGACAACCAATCGGGCGCAGAGCAATTGATCGACGCGGCATCGCTCTATCTTTTGGAAAGCCGATTGGCCGAGAGCGGGCTGGATGCGACCCGCATGTGGGAACCCCCACATGATTGGAGCGAATTCGAAACCCACGTCGATCTCTGGATCGAACAGGCGGCCGAGCACCTTGCAAGGGCTGCAATGACGGCCTGTTCGGTCATCGACTTCCAAGCGGTTCTCATCGACGGCGCCTTTCCCGAAGCCGTTCGCAAGCGACTTGTCGAACGTGTGCGCGCGTTGATCGCTAACCTCGATACGCGCGGCCTTGTCGTTCCGCGCATCGAAGAAGGCCTCGTGGGGCGCAATGCCCGCGCCCTTGGCGCGGCCTCAGCCCCGATCTTTGCGCAATATCTGATCAATACGAATGGCCGATTGGCTTCTGTCTAGAAGGCGCGGTTATGGCCGATCTGGAAAGAGCATTACGGCAACGATAGAACCGTCGGGAGCACGGTCTTATGGCTCGGGCGCATAAGCGCACCTTGCTTGGCCTCCACAAGATAACGGCCCGCCGCAAAACCGATCTGTCGTCTTGGCGTAATGGTCGTCGCAATCCGCACCGGAAGGGTGCGGGTCATTTCAAGCCCGTTGAAACCCGCAAGGATAAGCGCGTCACCCACCGCGATGCCTTGGGCAAGACAGGAAAACACACCTCCCAAAGCCACATCATCATTGGAATAATAAACACAGTCGAGATCGGGATGCGCCTGCAAAATCTCGGCGGTAAGCCGTCGCCCCGCTTCGGTGCTTGAATGTTCGGGATCATGCCGCATCGCGACAAGCGCAAGGCCCGCCGCCTCGAGAGCCGCTTTGAACCCCTCCAAACGGCGACCTGCACGAAGATCATGCGCCAGACCGCAACCGACATAGCCGAAACGGCGTCGACCTTGGGCAATCAAAGCCTGTGCCATCTCGCGGCCCGCTTCGAAATGTGAAAACCCGATTGCGGCACCCAACGCGTCCCCATCCGTATCCATGATCTGGACCACGGGAACAGCGGAAGCGGCCAATAGTTCCCGCGTCTTGTCGGATTGATCAAGCCCCGTCACGATAAGCCCTGCGGGGTTCCACGACAAAAGGCTCTTGATAAGCTCGAACTCTTTGGCGGGGTCATAGTCCGTCACACCGAACATCGGCTTGAGACCACTTCCCTCGATCCCCTGTGCGATCCCCGACATGACCTCGGCAAAGACGATATTATTCAGGCTCGGAACCACAACGCCGATCAGGTTCGATTTGCTGTTCGAAAAGGCGGTGGCCAAGGGATTGCCGACGTATCCCGTTTCCCGCGCCGCTCTTTCGACCTTGTCGATATTTTCGCGCGACACATCAGGCGCCCCGCGGAGCGCACGCGACGCAGTCATCTTGCTCACACCTGCGACAGCGGCAACATCCGCCAAAGTGATCCGATGTTTGATTTGCAAGACCGACTTACCCCGAGTGGAAATGACATTGACGACTGGTATCGATACCGTTACCGATACCAGTATACGGTAACGCGATCAAGCAACATCAAAGAGTGTCCAGAATGTCTCAGAAAACAAAAGTGGCGGTGATAGGTCTAGGCTCGATGGGCTTTGGCATGGCCAATTGCTGCCTCGGAGCGGGCCTTGAAACATTCGGCTATGACGTGAACAAGGACGCCGAAGCGCGGTTCAAAGCCTTGGGCGGGGCCGGCGCGCCGCTCTCCGATGCCATTCAGGCAATCGACGCCGCCCTGATTGTGGTTCTGAACGCCGCTCAAACCGAAGCGGTCCTCTTTGGCGATGACGGAATTGTATCGCGGATGGCCAAGGGGGCCGTCGTGATCTCGAGCGCAACAGTTTCCCCCGATTTTGCCCGCGACATGGAACGCAGATGCGCCGCTTTCGGCGTGCACTATCTCGACGCGCCGATTTCGGGTGGCTCGCTCAAAGCGGCTTCGGGCGATCTCACCATCATGGCCTCTGGCTCGAAAGAGGCATTTGCCAAAGCAGCGCCCGTCCTCGACGCCATTTCGGCCAAAATCTTCGACCTTGGCGAAAGCGCAGGACCGGGTTCGGCTATGAAAGCCACGAACCAGCTTCTCGCGGGTGTCCATATCGTTTCGATGGCCGAAGCGCTGACCTTCGGCATGACCCAAGGCATCAGCCCCGAAACCTTTCTCGAAGTCATTTCCCAAAGCGCAGGCACGAGCTGGATGCTCGAGAACCGCGCGCCCCATATCGTCGATGGCGATTATACCCCCCGTAGCACTGTGAACATCTGGCCCAAAGACCTTGGGATCGTGCTCGACATCGCCAAGGACGCCAAATTCAGCGCCCCGATCACGGCAGCCGCGATGCAACAATATCTTGCCGCCGCAGGCATGGGGCTCGGCCTCGAGGATGACGCCGCAGTGACCAAAGTCTATGCGCGCAATGCGGGTCTAACCCTGCCTGAAAAGGACAAATAATGACGACCGTCCTAGGCTGTATCGCTGATGATTTTACCGGCGCGACCGACCTTGCGGGGTTGTTGGCACGCAGTGGGGTCAAGGTCTCGCTCAGGATTGGAGTGCCAACCGAAGCGCCGACCGACACCGCACCTTTTGAAGTCATCGCGCTCAAGATCCGCACCGAACCCGTCTCCGAGGCGAATGCCCAAGCCCTCAAAGCGCTCGACTGGCTAAAGCAGGCGGGGGCAGAGCGCTTCTTCTGGAAATACTGCTCGACCTTTGACTCGACCTCCGAGGGTAATATCGGCACGGTCGCGGAAACCTTGATGGCAAGCCTCGGCGCGGATCAAACCATCTATTGCCCCGCTTTCCCCGAGAACGGCCGTTCCATTTTCATGGGGAACCTTTTTGTCGGACGGTTGCCGCTTGCCGAAAGCCCGATGAAAGATCACCCGCTGACCCCGATGCGGGACAGCAATCTCATGCGACTTCTGGCGCCTCAAGTCACGGGCAAAGTCGGTCTCATCGACCGCCTGACCGTCGCCAAAGGACCTTCAGAGATCAAACAGGCGCTCGCATCGCTGCGGAGCGAAGGTATCGCCCATGTGGTCGCCGATGCGGTTGCGGACCAGGATTTGGCCCTCATCGCCGAAGCTTGCCGCGACCTCAAGCTGATGACGGGCGGCTCTGCCATCGCGATGCCCCTCCCCGCACTCTATATCGCGGACGGAACCCTCTCCGCCGATGCGCCGCGCGCGTCCATCCCGACATTAGAGCGAACCCGCGTTATCCTCTCGGGAAGCTGCTCGGCGATGACCAATGCGCAAGTGGCCCATTACATCGCCCAAGGTCGCCCCGCATTCCGGCTCGATCCTCTGGAACTTGCCGAAAACGGGTCAAAAGCCGCGCTGGACTGGCTCTCAGAGCAGGATCTGACCAAGGCTCCGCTTGTCTATGCCACCGCAGCCCCCGAAAGCGTGCGAGCGGCCCAAGAGCGGCTTGGTGTGGCAAAGGCAGGTGCGATCGTCGAGACCGCGCTGGCCGATTGTGCCAGCCAGGCCCGAGACCAAGGTGCGCGCCAGATCGTCGTCGCAGGCGGCGAAACATCGGGCGCCGTGACCCAAGCGCTCGGGGTCTCCCGACTGGAGATCGGCCCTGAAATCGCACCTGGCGTGCCGTGGTGTTTCTGCCGCTCGAACGGAACCGAGATTGCCCTCACGCTCAAATCCGGCAACTTCGGGACCGAGACATTCTTTTCCGATGCATTCACCAAGCTAGAGGTCCACTGATGTCAGAGTCCAAACTGCGCGAAGAAATATGCCTCCTCGCCAAGTCGATGTTTGACCGTGGCTTGACGGGCGGGTCTACGGGAAACATTTCGGCCCGCACCGAAGACGGCGGCCTGTTGGTCTCTCCGACGGGCACTTCTTTCGGTCGACTTGATCCCGCGCGCCTGTCGCGTTTCGACGCCAAAGGCGTGTTGGTCGGCGGCGATTCCCCGACCAAGGAAATGCCGCTCCACTCGGCATTCTATGAAACGCGTTCAACTGCGGGCGCGGTCGTGCATCTCCATTCCTGCCATTCGGTGGCATGGTCGATGATGCCCGGCGTGGACGAAGATAATTTCCTGCCGCCTCTCACCCCCTATTCGATCATGAAGCTCGGCAAGGTAAAGCTCCTTCCCTTCTTCATGCCCGGCGATCCTGCAATGGGTGAAGCCGTGCGTGGACTGGCGGGCAAACGATCTGCCGTGATGCTGGCCAACCATGGCCCCGTTGTCGCGGGCAAAGACATCGAGACCGCCTGCAACGCGATTGAAGAGCTCGAGGATACCGCACGGCTCGCCATCTTGATGCGCGGATATGACGCCAGAATGCTCAGCCCCGAACAGGTGCAAACCGTCGTGACCAAATTCAATGTGGAGTGGGACTGATGCAATTTTCCGCAAATCTCGGCTTTCTCTGGACCGACCGCCCCTTGCCTGACGCCATTCGGGCGGCAAAAGCTGCAGGCTTTGACGCGGTTGAGTGCCACTGGCCTTATGATACGCCTGCCGAGGAAGTCCTTGCCGCGCTCAATGAAACGGGGCTGAGAATGCTTGGCCTTAACGGGCGGCGCGGCAATGTAGTGGGAGGCGAAAACGGCCTGACCGCGCTCGTCGGCCGCGAGGAGGAAGCGCGTGCCGCCATCGACGAAGCTCTTGCCTATGCAAACCATCTGGGAACCCCCAACGTGCACATCATGGCGGGCTTTGCGAAGGGTGACGCGGCGCGCAGAACCTATGTCGAAAACCTCCGCTATGCGTCGAGCGAAGCCGCCCCGCTCGGGATCACGATCCTGATCGAGCCGCTGAACAAATACGACGCGCCGGGTTATTTCCTCTCGACCACGGGTCAGGCGCTCGCAATCATTGAAGAGATTGGCGCACCCAACCTCAAGCTCATGTTCGACTGCTACCATGTGCAACTCATGGAAGGCGACCTAAGCCACAAACTCGCGGACCTCCTCCCCCATATCGGGCATATCCAGTTCGCTTCTGTTCCCGATCGCGGCGCGCCTGATCATGGTGAAGTCAACTACGCCCATATCTTCAAGCGGATCGGTGAACTCGGCTGGCAAACGCCGCTTGGTGCTGAATACAAACCGATGGGCGACACCGACGCGACACTCGGCTGGCTCGAGACCCTGCGCTAGGCCCTGCGGCAATCTATTGCTGGTTCCAATCGTGCTGATCCGTTAGGGAGCAGCACGTAATTCGATCGAACCAACGGGTGCCGCCATGACCATCGCCGCAACACACCGCTCCGAACTCCTCATGCCCGCAGGCTCGCTTGAGCGCTTGAAAGTTGCGGTGCTCTACGGGGCTGATGCGGTTTATCTCGGCACGCCCGACATGTCGCTGCGCACCAAATCCAAATTCTCGCTCGAAGAGATCAAGGAAGGCGTCGAATTCGCCCACGCGCGCGGCGTGCGCATTTATCTGACCCTCAATCTCTTTACCCACAACAAGGACATCGAAAAGCTTCCTGCCTTTGTCGAAACGATCAAGGACATCGGCCCCGACGGTGTGATCATCGCCGATCCGGGCGTCTTCAATTTCGTCCGCAAACACGCACCCGATCTCAAGCTCCATGTCTCGACCCAAGCGAACGTGTGCTCGTGGTTGACCGTGGACTACTGGAAAGACATGGGCGCAGATCTGGTCGTTCTCGCCCGCGAGGTCACCTTTGCCGAAACCGCCGAAATCAAGGAAAAATGCCCCGACATCCGGATCGAAAGCTTTGTCCACGGCGCGATGTGTATGACCTATTCGGGGCGCTGCCTCCTGTCGAACTTCATGGCAGAGCGCGGCGCGAACCAAGGCAACTGTGCCAACTCTTGCCGCTGGCACTACAAGGTCCACATGAAGCTAAAGGACGGCACGATCAAAGAGCTGCCCCTGACCGAAGAGAACCTCGAACTCTTCGAGTTTGTCCTCGAAGAAGGTGGCCGTCCGGGGGAATTCATGCCCATCGAAGAGGATTGGCGCGGCTCCTATATCCTGAACTCCAAGGATATGTGCCTGATGCCCAAGCTCGACGATCTTCTTCGCATCGGTGTCGACAGCCTCAAAGTCGAAGGGCGCAACAAAAGCCCCTATTATGTCGCCACCGTGGCCCGCGCCTATCGCCGTGCCATCGACGCCTATTACGCCGATCCCGAGAACTGGAAACCAGAGCCTTTCATGGCCGAACTCGAAGGCTCGACCAACCGCGGCTTTACGATCGCCTTCCACGAAGGGCGGCTCCAGAACTATGCCCATAACTACGATCACACAAAGGCTATGGCGCCTTGGGAATATGCGGGCATGATTACCGAGACGCGGCAAGACGGTCTTATCCTGAGCGTCAAGAACCGCATCGACGCGGGCGACGTGATGGAATTCCTTCCGCCCGATCCGACCGCCGAACCCGTGCTTCTTCGCCTCTATGACTTTGCACTGGACGGAAAAACCGACGAGCCCGTCGATTACGTTGTCGGAAGCAGAAACGACAAAGTCTTCATCCCCTATTCCGCTTTTGATCGCGAAGATCCCCAGTCGGTCAAAGACCGCTTCCCGCCCTTTACCATCGTGCGCAAGGAATCGATGCTGGCCGAGGACGAATGGCGGCGCATCAAGCTCGACAAAACCGCACAGCAAATCGAACTTGGCGCCCCCAACCGCGAAGGCATCTATAAAAAGCAGGTCGCCAAGCTTCAGGACGCCATCGGCACCGAGAACATGGAAAAGCGCGCCCGCACATCGCGCAAGGGCGTCGAGGGGTGCTGCGGACGCGGCTGTAACGGCTGTCTGATGTTCTGGAACGATCCCGAGTACGCCAAGGCACGAGAGCTGCTCAAGGCGCGGAAATCAGGCGAAATTCAGATGCTTGACCGCGATATGCGAGAGAAAAGCGCCTAAATCGAAACAGGCATCGGCAAGTGACGAACCCTAGAGCGCAACCAATGCGCCGCGCTTGCCGATCACCTTGGCCGACACGTTGCACCCCGCCTTGACCGCCGCTTCCAATGAGTGACCCTCATAGAGCGCAGCCAGAAATCCCGCATTGAAACTGTCGCCTGCCGCAGTCGTATCCACCACATCCGCAACGGTCTGCGGCTGAATTTCGGTCTGTCCTTCGGGCGCCGACACAAGAACAGATGCAGGACCGTCTTTGACGATCACCGTCGCGCAGCCCGCCTCGTGATAGCGTGCCGCAGTGGCCGCTTTGTCCGCATCCCCGAAAATTTCCGCTTCATCCTCGAACGAGGGAAGAACGATATCAGCAACACCTGCCCCCTCCATCGTGCCAGCGCGCATCGCATCATGGGACGCCCAAAGCCGTGGCCGTAGATTGGTATCGAGCACCACGCGCACGCCTTGGCTTCTCGCCTCCGAAATCACCCCAAGCAGCCTTGTGCGAGCCGCAGGTGCAAGGATCGCAAGCGTGATCCCCGAAAAATAGAGCGTATCACCGCGCGAAACGGGCAAAGTCACAAGATCGTCCGCAAGCGTTTTCGCGGCAGAGGTATCGCGCCAATAGGAAAAGCTCCGCTCCCCGTTCTTGAGCGAAATCATATAGAGTCCGATATGCCCACCCTTACGCTCGATCAACTCGGGCGTAATGCCGCTCTGGCGCATGAAGCCCGCCATCTCTCGCGAAGGCGCGTCATCGCCGATTGCCGAGAAATAGGCGACCTCTACGGCCTCGGGCGCAAGTTTGCGAAGATACCACGCGGTATTGAACGTATCCCCCGCGAACCCCGTTGCCAAAAGCCCCTCTCCGGCAGGTGAAAGCTCGAGCATGCATTCACCGATCGCCAGAAACCTTTGGGTCATTCGAGATCCTCGAAATACTGAGCGTGTTCGACACGGATACGCGGAAGGACTGTCAGAATGCGGCTGACGTGGCTACGCAGCATCTTTTCGGCAAGCTCGGTATCCCGCGACCTGATCGCATCAAAAAGCCGGACATGTTCGTCTTTGGCAAGCTGGCTGTCCGACGACAGGGTCAAGAACCGCACACGGTCCATCTGGGCCTTTTTCTCGCGAATAAGGGTCCACACATGCCCGTGTCCCGCAATTTCGCAAATCGTCTTGTGAAAGGTCTCGTCCAGATCGTGGAATTTCTCGCGATCCCGAGTATCGACCGCGCGTTGCTGATCTTCGATAAGCTGCTCCAACTCGGTAAGATCGGCCGAGGTCGCACGCTTGGTCGCTTCGATCACGCAAGCGGCCTCGAGAGCTTCACGGACGAAATGCGCGTCCCGCACGCCCTTTTCGGAAATCTTGGTGATCAGGGTCGCCCGCTGCGGGCGGATCAACAAGAACCCTTTTTCCGACAAACGGAAAAACGCGTCCCGCACGGGCTGTCGCGAAACACCGAGCTGTTTGGAAATATCGGCCTCGGACACTTTGGTCCCGGGAGGCAGATCAAGCTTGATGATGGCACGATACATGGCGTCGAAAACCTGATCGGTTGTCGACATGACGGGCGCGGGAATGAGTGATCTGAGCTGGTCGTTCATTGTGCCCTTGTCTTACGTGCAATTCATCCTCTGCGTAAAGTGTAATTGGATTTTGCTTTTGACGCAACTTCCAGACTAACATATTAGATAGAGGTGAACAGCCCGCCCGAAACGGGCAAGGCACCGTGCAAGACCTTCTGCGAGGACATATGACGCTCAAGACCCAAACCCGCTACGCAATCGATCCCGCAACGGCCAAGGCCCTCGACACAGAAGGACTGCGCAACCACTTCCATGTCGGCGGTCTTTTCAAGGAAGGCGAGATCAATCTCGTCTATAGCCATTATGACCGTTTGATCCTCGGGTCCGTTGTGCCGAACGGCGGCGCACTCGTCCTCGACCATGTGCCCGAAACAGGGACCAAGACGATCCTTGAACGCCGCGAAATGGGCATTCTCAACATCGGCGAACGAGGCACGATCGACGTCGGCGGGACCTCCTATTCAATCGCGCATGGCGACGTGCTCTACGTCGGGCGCGGCTCCGGCCCGATCACTTTCGGCGGCAAGGGGCGGTATTACGTGCTGAGCGCCCCTGCGCATCACTCCTACCCCACTCGCCTCGTTACGGTCTCTGAAGCACGCCGCGTGGAACTGGGCAGCAAGGAAACCGCAAACGAACGCGTCATCATTCAGGTCCTCCACCCCGAAGTTATCCAGACCTGTCAGCTCGTCATGGGCTATACCCAGTTTGCCGAAGGCTCGGTCTGGAACACCATGCCCGCCCATACCCACGATCGCCGGATGGAGGCCTATCTCTATTTCGATCTTTCCCTTGACCAACGCGTGTTCCACTTTATGGGCGAGCCGCAAGAAACCCGCCACATGGTCATCGCAAACGAGGAAGCCATCATTTCTCCGCCTTGGTCGATCCACTCGGGGGTCGGAACAGGGTCCTACACTTTCTGCTGGGCCATGGCAGGCGACAACGTCGACTTTACCGATATGGACATGATCGCGATGGGGGATCTGCGATGAACGACCCATTCCGCATCGACGGACAACGCGCCCTTGTCACGGGCGCGAACACAGGGATCGGCCAAGCGGTGGCACTCGGGCTTGCGGAACGCGGCGCACATGTGATTGCAGCGGGACGGTCGTCCTGCGAAGAAACCATCGCGATGATCACAGGAGCAGGCGGTTCTGCAGAAGCTTTCACACTCGATCTCAGTGACCCCAAACACGCGGCAGAGCACCTCTGCGATGCGGGTCAACTCGATATACTTGTGAACAACGCAGGCATCATCCGCCGCGCCGATGCCATAGATTACAGCGAAAGCGATTGGGACGACGTCGTAGACACCAACCTCAAAGCGGCCTTTCTCTTGTCCCAAGCCTTTGCCCGCGCCGCCATCGTTCGTGGTCACGGCGGCCGCATCGTCAACATCGCATCCCTTCTGTCGTTTCAGGGCGGCATCCGTGTGCCCGCCTATACCGCGTCGAAGCACGGCATTGCGGGACTCACCAAAGCCCTTGCCAACGAATGGGCCGCAAAGGGGATCACCGTTAACGCCGTTGCGCCGGGATACATCGCCACCAACAATACAACGGCACTCCGCGAGGACCCGAAACGCGCCGCCGAAATCCTTGGCCGCATCCCTGCGGGTCGTTGGGGCGAACCCTCGGACATCGCAGGAGCCGTTGCCTTTCTCTGCACCCCCGCCGCGGCCTATATCACAGGCGCAGTGCTCAACGTCGATGGAGGCTGGCTTGCCCGCTGAACGTCTTGCCCGCGCCGACGCGGCTCCGAAACCCGGTATTGTCCATCTTGGGCCAGGTGCCTTTTTCCGCGCGTTCAATGCCGTCTATACCGCCGATGCGATCGAGCGCGACGGGGGCGATTGGGGCATCGTAGCGGTCAGCCTCCAAAGCCCCACGGCACGCGATCAACTCGCCCCCCAAGACAACCTTTATACCTCTGTGACCCTTGGGCCGAACGGCGCGGACTATCGAGTCATCCCTTCGCTCGCAAAGGTTCTCGTCGCCCCAGAAGACCCCGCTGCAGTGGTGGAAATCATGGCAGCGCAAACGACACGGATCGTATCGCTGACCGTAACAGAAAAAGGCTATTGCCACGAACCCGCAACGGGACGGCTCAACCTTTCCCATCCTGATATCGCGCATGATCTGACAAGCGATCTTCCCAAATCCGCGGTCGGCTTCATCGTTGCCGCGCTTTCGAAACGGCGTCAAAGCGGGACAGCCCCTTTTACTGTGATGACCTGCGATAACCTGCCGTCGAATGGCCACTTGTTGCGCAAACTCGTTCTTGAATTCGCAACCGCCAAAGACCCTGCGCTTGCCGCTTGGATCGAAACAGAGGTCGCCTTTCCCTCGACCATGGTGGATCGCATCACGCCCGCGACCACCCCTGCGGATGTTGAGGCTCTGCAAAAGACCAAAGGCTATTTCGATCCCGCTTGCGTCCAGCATGAACCCTTTCGCCAATGGGTGATCGAAGACAATTTTCCAAACGGTCGCCCGTCATGGGACAAAGTCGGCGCCCAAATGGTCACTTCGGTCGAAGCGCATGAACACATGAAGCTGCGCTGTCTCAACGGCACCCACTCGACCCTCGCCTATCTCGGCTATCTCGGCGGATACGAGACAATAGCGGAAACGGTTTCAGACCCGAATTATGCCAAACTCTGCCAAATCCTCTGGCAGGCCGAGATCATCCCAACCCTCGATCCACCCGAGGGAGAGGACCTTCCCGCCTATGCAGAGGCTTTGCTGGAACGCTATCGCAACCCCTCCATCCGTCACCGCACATGGCAGATCGCGATGGATGGCTCACAAAAACTCCCCCAGCGTATCCTCGGCACGATCCTTGACGCACGCGTGGCGGGGCGCAACACACCCGGTCTGATCCTCGCCGTTGCGGGATGGATGCGGTATGTCGGCGGGATCGATGAAAACGGCGCTCCGATCGAGGTCAAGGACCCGCTCGCCGCCGACCTGCGCGCGGCCGCTGATGGCGCTGCGACCACTCAGGCCAAGGTCGAAGCGCTCCTCGCCATACGCAAGGTCTTTGACGAAACGCTGGCGAACGACGCGGATTTCAAAGCCGCTCTGATCACCGCCTATCAAGGCCTTGTGGACCATGGCGCAAAGGAAATGGTCAAGCGCTTCATCGCATAAAGAAACCCCGCCTTCGCAATGAAGAAGGCGGGGTCTTTTCGGCACACGGGGGAAGGGAGGAAGCCGAATTAGCCCATACGCTCGGAAGCGTAGGATCCCGGAGAAGCAGGGAAGACCACCGTCTTTTCGCCATTGAGGAACACGCGGCGGTGGATATGTGCGTGGATGGCACGCGCAAGCACTTGGCTTTCCACGTCACGCCCGAGCGACACATAATCGTCTGCACTCTGAGCGTGGGTGACGCGGATGATGTCCTGCTCGATGATCGGACCCTCGTCGAGGTCGGCAGTCACATAGTGCGACGTCGCCCCGATGAGTTTGACCCCGCGCTCATAGGCCTGCTTATAGGGGTTCGCACCCTTGAACGACGGCAGGAACGAGTGGTGGATGTTGATGATACGGCCAGACATCTTCTTGCACATTTCATCCGAAAGGATCTGCATATAGCGCGCAAGCACGATCAGATCTGCATTGGTGTCCTCGACCACCGCCATGATGCGGGCTTCGGCATCGGGCTTGTTCTCTTTCGTCACGCGGATGTGGTGGAACGGAATGTCATGGTTCACAACAACCTTTTGATAGTCGAGGTGGTTTGAAATGACGGCAACGATATCGATGGGAAGCGCACCGATGCGCCAACGATACAGAAGATCGTTGAGACAATGCCCGAAGCGCGACACCATGATAACAACCTTGAGACGCTCGTTTTCGTCGTGAAAAGCCGCGTCCATATCGAATTTGGCAGCGGTGTCCGCGAACTTGGCATTAAGCGCATCGAGCGTTTCACCCGTTTCCGCACGAAACGAAACACGCATAAAGAATTTGCCCGTCAGCGCATCGTCATACTGCGACGCATCAGTGATGTTGCACCCGTGATCGGCCAAGAAATTGGCGATAGCGGCCACAATGCCGCGTGTCGATTTGCAGGTAACGGTAAGTGCGAACTGGGTCATCTGAAGTCCTTTAACCAGATGGACCGCTCCAAATCGAAGCGGCCCGTTGATCAAAGCCTATACCGACCAAGGCACCGGCCATTCGAGCGTTTTCGCCCCTAAATAGGACGAAATCGCCATCGACGCGTTCTCTATCGGAAATACGAATTTCCAAGAGGAACGCTTTGTTTCCGCACGGAACAGAACTTTCCTCTTGGGCCCCTATTCCTAAAAATGGGACCCCGCGGTCCGAAGTGCGGCAAGATCGATTCCCGATTGTTCGCGAAGCGCATAGCCTTCGCCTGCCCAAAGCAAGCCGCGCGTGAGCATTTCAAGTGCGGGGCCCGAGCTGATCACGTTTTCCTTGTGCCCGAGGGCATTGTAATAAACGCGCCCACGTCCCCATTTGCGGGTCCATGCGACAGGCATCACTGCCTCCCCATTCGGCGAATGATACCAAGGCACCGTCGGGAACGTGGTCGTTGCGAGCACATGGTTGGCCGGATCGACATGTAGGTAATACTGCTCGGTCGCGACCTCGAAATCGGCAATGCCCTTGGTGGTCGGATGGTCGTGGTCGACGATATTGACCGAATATTTCACCCCGTCACCACCCGGATGCGCGACCCAGTTTGCCCCTGTCATAAACTGCCAGACGACCTGTTCGCGAAAGGCGTCGCACATACCGCCGTGACATCCGGCAAGCCCCGTGCCTTGGGCCACGGCCTCGGACACATTGACCGCTTGCTCTTTGGTGATCTTGCTCATCGTCCAAACGGGAACGATCAGATCAAGCGACTTCAACGCTTCGGCGTCGTCGAAGCAATCAAGGCTGTCATAAACTTCGACCTCATAGCCGTTCCGGCTCAGAACACCCTCGAAAAGGCGCGCAACCTTGTCGGGTTCGTGACCCTCCCAGCCACCCCATGTGATCAATGCTTTTTTCATCTCATCTCCTCCTCGACGAAAAGCCTTTGCGGGGGACAATGGCCCAACAGTCGGGGAATACAACGAAAATTCACGTAAATTTTTACCACCCGCTTCCGCTTTCGAAAAACGCTCGGTATCGTTCGATAAGAGGAGACCAAAATGTCGGAAAAATCACTGCGTCCCAAATCGGACACCCAATGGCTTGTGCATGGCCAGCGGTCGGAACTTGTCGTTCTGGATGTCACCGATCCTATGACGGCCAAGGCCATCTATGACAGCTACGCGCTCTTCGAGGCCCCGAACTGGACGCTCGACGGCAAGTGGCTCATCATCAACGGTGACGGGCGGTTGTGGCGCATTTCGACGGACGGCACGATCGGCCCCGAACGGATCAACACCGCTCCGATCGAAAACCTGAACAACGATCACGTTCTTGATCCGAACGGAACGCATATCTTTGTCTCTTCGAACGACGGGCATCTTTATCGCGTCGCGCTTGGGGGCGGCACGCCCGAGCGGATCACCCATCAAACCGATCAGCGCCACTATCTGCACGGCATTTCGCCCGATGGACAAGAGCTGGCCTATGTGGCGCTCCACCGCGAAGGCGAAAGGGTCGTAACGCGGATCGCGACGATTTCCGTAAACGGTGGTGAAAGCACCTATCTCACCGATGGCACCTGCCCCGTGGACGGTCCCGAATATTCGCCAGACGGCGAATGGATCTATTTCAATTCCGAAGCCGCAGCGACCCAAGCTGGACATGCGCAGATTTTCCGCATTCGCCGCGACGGCACGGGCCTTGAACAACTGACTTTTGATGAAAGGGTGAACTGGTTCCCGCATCTGTCGCCCGATGGCAAACATATGGTTTACATCAGCTACCCGAGCGGAACTCTGGGTCATCCACCGAACAAAGAGGTCGAACTTCGCCTGATGGACCCGAACGGCGGTCCTTGGACGACACTCGACGCGTTCCATGGCGGACAAGGGACGATCAACGTCACCTCATGGAGCCCCGATAGCCGCAAGATCGCTTACATGCGCTTCCCGCTCTCTTGAGCGAGGTTGGATGGGAAAAATCCCCGCTTGAACCAAATCGGCGCGGTCCTCATTGGTGAAAACAAGAGGAGTTCTCCTCTGTCTGGTATCCAAATGTGTCAAGAGTATTCGGCCCAGCTTTTCAGCTGGGCCTGTTTCTTAGAACGTTCCGTAACCGCGCTCGTCCTCATCGATCGAGGAAGAATTTGATGACACTGCCCTTGGCTTGACGATGGGCGATGCATCATTCGCGACAGAGGCCGGCTCAAAGCTCGTTTGCTTCAAAGGTGCGCTGCGCAATGCGGGCTTGGACACCGTTTCGGCCACAGTGTTTTCGGACCGCTCGGTTTTGATAGCGGACGAGCGATACTTGCCGACCTGCTCCTTGAGATAACGGCTCGCAGACGTCAGCTGTTCGGCGGTCTCCGCAATCCCGTCGGCTTCGATGCTCGTCGAGCGGGCGATCTTGGACAAGTCGTTGATCGCGTCGTTGACAAGCTCGACACCGCGCGCCTGCTCTTCCGAGGCGACACTGATATTCTCGACAAGCTCCGCGATACGGACAAAGTCATCGTTGATCTGGTCAAAGGACTTCGACGCTTCTTGTGTCAAAGCAACCCCAAGATCCACACGGCGCGCGGACTTGTCGATAAGATCCGAGGTTTCGCGCGCGGCCTTTGCCGAGCGACCCGCAAGGTTACGCACCTCGGCAGCCACGACCGCAAATCCGCGACCATGCTGGCCCGCACGTGCAGCCTCGACGGCAGCGTTGAGCGCAAGCAAGTTGGTCTGGAACGCGATTTCGTCGATGACCTTGATGATATTCGCAATCTCGCTGGACGAGGTGTTGATCTCTTTGATCGCCTCGACCATCTGGTCGAGCTTCTCGCGGCCACGGCTGACCGTCGCGGTCGTGTTCTGGGCAACATCGTTCGCCGCTTTGGAGGCCAAGGCATTGGACCGCACCTGATGCGAGGTTTGTTCGATCGTCGTAGAAAGCTCCTCGATGGCCGTCGACTGGCTCTCGGCATTGGCCGCAAGCGTATGTGACGCCTGTTCCAACCGCGCCGCCTCTCCACCGAGCATCACACTGCGTTCGTGGAATTCACCGATTGTCCCGTCCACAAGCTCGAGGATTTCGTTCATCGCACGCGAGGATCGGCCGATCTCGTCTTCACTCTCAACATCGAGCCGCGCCGACATGTCCCGATTACGGATAACCTCCTGCAAGCTCAGGCTCATCCTGGCCGACGGCCGCGAGATCGAACGCGCGACGAGGATTGCACCTGCGCCTGTCGTGAGGAAAGCAAGAATTCCTGCCAAGCCCAAGATCCGATACAGCACACCGAGTAGAGCAAGAACCTGATCCTCATCGGCCTCGATGGCAATTCCGTAGGTGCCCCCAAGCAAATCGAACGTGCGGTAGCCGACCATCGCACGTTCTCCGGAAGAAAGTTCGACCGTTTCCACACCCGATTGACCCATGGTGCTGATGCGCGAGATGATTTCCTGACTATCAAGATGGTCAGATGCGAGGTCGGCGCCGTCAACGCGGTGAACAAAGCTGGCAACGGTTTCCTTGTTCTTATCGAAAAGCGAAACATGGGTGTCGAACGTAAAGCCCAGATCACCTTTCAGCAGGTCGAAAAACGCAAGCGGCAACGCGCCGACAAACACCCCGACCGGATCACCATATTGGTCAAACACGGGGGCGGCAAAGAAACTTAATGATGCATTGCCACGAAGAGCATAGGGTTCGAAGTCAGCGAAAACAACGCGCGCGAGCTCACCGTTGCGCGCGATCTCGATGGCCTCCAAAGCGACACGCCCAAGGCTCGTTGCGGCAAGATCGCCTTCCGTCACATTAAGACCAAGCTCGCCATGATCGCCCGCCGTGAACACAACATCCCCTTTGAGGTTCAAAATATACAAATCATCAAGCTCGACGAAATCAGCCTGTGCTTTGCCCCAGCTTGCCCAGCGGTCATATTGGTAGAGATAGGAAGTGAGATTGAATCCGGATTGCCGTGCGTCCGGAATGCGGTTTGCCTGCAGTTCGCTGCGCAGAAACTCGATGGCCCACGGGTCTTCTTGAGCCACCACCGTAAGGCCCGAGGAGAGCGACTGAAGCGCGGTGCTCATCGAATAGTCGTTCGAAAGTTGGATCATCCTGTTGGACACCAACTCGACCTTAGTCTGGAGCGCTTCGATCTTTTGATCGCGGTGCGCTTCAAGCTGGCGATAAGCGCTATCTCTGATCGTGTCGGTAATCACCGAAATGGCAAAAGGCGTCGGTATCACCGAAGAAGCAACGGTGAGCACAAAGTAGGCCAGCGGGATCTTCCAGAAGAGCGACAGGTTTTTAAACATTTGAATCTTTCACGGTTCGGCCGAAGTCGATTTGTCTTGTTGCCTCAAACGGGCAAAAAACTCATAACTTTAGCGGAATGCGAAAGAATTGTGGTGATCAAAGGAGATAATTGGAAATGGCGCTGGGTTACAAAGACTTGCTTGCGCGCGCGGATGCCGCCGTTACCTCGCTCACCGGCGACGAAGCCGCAGCGCTCCTGAACGATCCCTCCTACGTCTTCGTCGACATCCGCGACCCCCGCGAACTCGACCGCGAGGGGGTCATAACGGGGGCACACCACGCTCCGCGCGGTATGCTCGAATTCTGGATCGACCCCGAAAGCCCCTATCACAAGCCCTATTTCGCAGAGGACAAAACCTTTGTCTTCTACTGTGCTTCGGGATGGCGGTCCTTGCTCGCAACCGAAGTCGCCCAGCAAATGGGCCTCAAATGCGCAAGCCTGCGGGGCGGATTCAGCGACTGGAAGAAAAACGGTTATCCTGTCTCCGAACGCGGCTAGTCCCGCGCAAAAACATACCGCGTGATGCTCTCATAAGGCTTGTTCGGCCCGATGATACAGTCGGGATACCCCTCTCGATTGATCGCATCGGGCCAGACCTGCGTTTCAAGAGCAAGCCCCGCATGGGTCCGATAAATCCGCCCGCCAAGCCCTCGCGTCCCTTCTTCGGTGAGGTGCAGCGCGTTGTAAATCTGGAGACCGGCCTCGGTCGTCTCGACCGTCAGTGAAATACCCGACTTCGCCCCTTCGACCCGCGCCACCTCGCGCAATGCAACACGCTCGGCGGACACGCACAGATTATTGTCGTAATGCACATCTCCAAGTGGCCGCATAACCCGAAAATCAAGCTTGGTCCCCTCGACGCTCACGGGATCACCCGTGGGGATCAGCTCATCATCAAGCGGCACAAAGGTCTCGGCATCGACCCGAAGCCGATGGCCGTCGACATTCCCTTCGCCATCAAGATTAAAATAGCTGTGATGGGCAAGGTTGCAGGGCGTTTCACTGTCCGATGTGGCGGTCATGACGACCTCAAGCGCGCGCCCGTTCAGCCGATAGGTAACCTGCATCGCGATTTCGCCGCCGAACCCGCCGTGCCCGCTCTCCTCGGACAGCGACAGTGTGACAAAATCGGACCCCATATCGGCAATCGACCAAACCTGACCGCCGACGCCAGAGTCACCCCCATGGAGCGTGTGCTTGCCGACAAAGTTCTTCTCAAGCTCGAACCGCTGACCACCCAAATGGTATTCGGCGTTCTTGATACGGTTCGCCACGCGGCCCACGGTCGAGCCGAAATAGCGCAGTGGTCCGATAAGATCCTCGAGCGTCTCGGCACCCAAAGCAAGCGAAGGCTCGAACCCGTCAAGATAAAGCGACCGTAGCGCAGCGCCATAAGTCACAACCTCTGCCCGAAGATCGCCGCCCTCGAGCGTAATCATCTGCACCGTCTCCCCCGACGGCGTTGTGCCGAAATTCGTAATCATGCTCACTCCCTAAGCCTCCGATACGGCCGCCTCGAGCAGCCCCTCAAGATAGACAAAGCCGAACGCAGGGAGCGTGACACCCTCACCCTCGACCGTCGCAAGACGCGGCCCGATGGCTTTGCCCGCAGACGAAAGCGAAAGCGCGACAGTTGCATCCGAAAGATTGAAGAACGCGGTCACACCCTGACCATCAAGCGCGCGCTGGATGCCCAAAACAGGTTCGGGCAGATCGAGGAATTGGGTCGCTCCGAACCTCAACGCGGGCTGTGCCTTGCGGAACCCTAGGGTCTCGCGATAGGCGTTCAGAACGCTTTCACCGTTGTTTTCCTGCAAAGACCGCGCGCGCGCAGCCTGTGGCGCTTTGATCGGAAGCCACGGTTTGGCATCCGAAAACCCCGCATAGGGCTCTGAACTGTCCCACACCATCGGAGTGCGGCACCCGTCGCGGCCCTTGTATTCGGGCCAGAAATCGATGTTCGCCGTATCCATCAGCTCGTGGAACTCGATATCGGTTTCGGTCTGCCCGAGCTCCTCCCCCTGATAGATGTTCAGAGTTCCGGGAAAGCTCGCCAACATTGCAATCGACTGCTTGGCAACCGCGTCGCTGTCGCCGCCCTTCGGCGTCCAGCGCGCGGCGTGGCGCTGCACGTCATGGTTCGAGAACGACCAGCACGGCCAACCGTCGGGCGCCTTGTCCAGAAACTTGGCAATACGGCTACGGAAATGCTCGGCCGAGTGCAGATGGCTCAGGAACTCGAAGGAATACGCCATATGGAGTTTGTCGCCGCCCGAGGTATATTCGGCCATAATGTCGATCTGGCGACCCATTTCGCCAACTTCGCCGACCATCATCCGGTCTTCATAGGCGTCGGTCAGCGCACGCATGCGGCGCAGAACGTCGATGTTCTCGGGACGCGACTTGGAAAAGATCTGATCCTGCGCCTCGTAGGGATTGTTCGGAAAATGCTCCCACCCCGAAGGCGGATTGTCCCGAAGCTCCTTGTCATGCACGTAGAAATTCACCGTATCGAGCCTGAACCCGTCCACGCCCCGATCAAGCCAGAACCGCATTGTCTCGAGCAAAGCGTCCACAACCTCGGGATTGTGGAAATTCAGATCGGGCTGCTCGGTGAGGAAGTTGTGAAGATAATATTGCTTGCGCCGCGTATCGAACTGCCACGCGGAGCCGCCGAACACAGAAAGCCAATTGTTCGGCGCGGTCCCGTCTGCCTTGGGGTCCGCCCAGACATACCAATCAGCCTTGGGGTTCGTGCGGTTTGAACGGCTTTCAACAAACCACGGATGCTCGTTCGAACTGTGCGAGAGCACTTGGTCGATGATCACCCGAAGCCCCAAAGCATGCGCCCGATCGATCAGCGCATCGAAATCATCAAGCGTGCCAAACAGCGGGTTCACGCCGGTATAATCCGACACATCATAGCCCATATCGAGATCGGGCGAGGTAAAGAACGGCGAAAGCCAGATCGCATCGACCCCGAGAGAGGCGACATACTCCAGTCGATCCGTAATCCCCTTCAAATCCCCGATCCCATCGCCGTTCGTGTCCTGAAACGAACGGGGATAGATTTGATAGATCACGGCATCGCGCCACCATTCCTGAGCCATTTAGTGTCCTTGGGCAAAAAAGAATCTTGTTGCTAACGCTAACATCGCCATTGCGCCGAGACCATGCGCAGAAATCACTGATTGAGCCGTTCGCGATAGTCTTTGGGCGAAAGACCGACTTTTCGCCTGAAAACGCGCGAAAAATAAGCGGGATCATCATAACCGAGATCATAGCCGATCTGCGCGATCCCCTTCTTGGTATAGGCAAGCTGGCGGCAGGCTTCCTGAACCGACTGATCCTCTACATAGGCCAAGGCCGAAAGCCCCGTCGCCGCGCGGCAGACGCGGTGCAAATGGGTGCGTGAAATCGCAAGCGACTCTGCATAGCGGGCGATCTGCCAGCGGTCCGCATAATGGTCGCGCACCAACTCCCGAAACGCATCGAAAAGCCGGTCTTTGCGGCTCTCGACCGTCCCCCGCTCGGGCTCGAGCCGTGCGATACGACAGAATATCTGGAGAGCAAGCGCGGCAAGCATCACCCCCCGCGCAGCCGCAGTGCCCTCGAATTCGGTATGAATCGCATGGAACAAATCAACAAGTCCGTCATCGGGCCGTGCGATCAACGCGCGATCAAGGGCGAGCCGTCCCTCCTCGTATATCTCGGGCAACGCGTGGGTCGGCACCGTAAGAACCCAACCTTTGGTCGCAGGCGAGAACTGGAAGTCATGGATGACACCCCGCGGGATGTTCAATACAAACGGTCCGCCAAGGTCAAAATACTGTCCATCAAGGCTCAGTTTTGCATGACCTTCCTCAATGAAAAACACCTGATGAAGCTGGCTGTGCCGATGCGGCGCAATCACCCAAGCATAGTCGGGCGCCCTGTCCGAAATCGTCTCGACATGGAGAACATCGGGAAACGCCAGCTTCTCGCCGTAGAGCGCATAGCTTGGAACATATGGGTTTGGCTGCACATCCGTCATGTTACAAAAATACAAGGATTGGGAAGGCCCGTCTATTCAAAACTCCCCCTCGTCCAAGGCAAAAGGAATGCGCGACAGGAGGAACACATGCGGACACAGGTTTGTATCATCGGCGGCGGCCCCAGCGGTCTCTTGCTTGGACAATTGCTTCATAACAAAGGGATCGATACCGTCGTTCTCGAGCGGAAAACCCGCGACTATGTGCTCTCGCGCATTCGGGCGGGCGTTCTCGAAAAAGGCATGGTCGACCTCATGCACGAGGCGGGTCTCGGGGCACGTATGGATGCCGAAGGATATATCCACGACGGCACGGTGCTCTCCTATGACGACCGCCAGATCCGCATCGACTTCAAGGAGCTGACGGGCACTTCCGTCGTGGTCTATGGCCAGACAGAGCTCACCCGCGATCTTTACAACGGTCGCGAGAAAGTCGGCGCGAAGACAGAGTTCGAAGCCGAGGACGTCCAGATCCACGACGCCGACACCGATCATCCCTATGTCACCTTTACCCAGCACGGCGCGCAAAAGCGCATCGACTGCGACTATATTGCGGGCTGTGACGGGTTCCACGGCGTAAGCCGCCAGACGATCCCGACTTCGGTGCGCCGCGACTTTGAAAAGGTCTATCCCTTTGGCTGGCTTGGCATTCTTTCTGAAACGCCGCCCGTTCATCATGAACTGATCTACGCCAACTCTTCACGCGGTTTTGCGCTCTGCTCGATGCGGAACGAGAACCTTTCGCGCTACTACATCCAATGCCCGTTGACCGACAAACCCGAGAATTGGAGCGACGACGCCTTCTGGGCCGAACTCAAACGCCGCATTCCACAGGAATACGCCGAAACGCTGGTCACAGGCCCGTCGATCGAAAAGTCCATCGCCCCGCTGCGCAGTTTCGTGAGCGAGCCGATGCGCTGGGGCCGCTTGTTCCTCTGCGGCGATGCCGCCCACATCGTGCCGCCCACAGGCGCAAAGGGGCTCAACACCGCAGCCTCGGATGTGCAGTATCTCTATACCGCGCTGGTTCAGGTCTATGAGGAAAAGGACAGCGAAGGCATCGACCGCTATTCCGAAAAGGCCCTCTCGCGGATCTGGAAGGCCGAGCGCTTCAGTTGGTGGATGACGAACCTTCTCCACCGCTTCCCCGATCAGTCGGACTTCGACATCCGCATGCAGATCACCGACTTCGAATTCCTCGCCTCGAACCGCAACGCCCAAGCGGTCTTGGCCGAGAACTACATCGGGCTTCCCTACTAAAGCAAAAGGGCCGAGGAAATCCTCGGCCCTTCTCTTTTATTCTGCGGGAACCGGCTCGGGCAGCCTGCGCGTATTGCGCAAGGCCTTCTTCTCTCCCAGCATCAGCATCGCAGGCGTCACCACCAACGTGAGGAAGGTGGCAATCACAAGGCCCCCCGCAATCGCTGCCGAAAGCTCGGTCCACCATTGCGTCGAAGGCGCACCATAGACGATCTCGCGGGTGAAGAAGTTGATATTGAGCCCGATCACCATCGGCATCAGACCAAGCGCAGTCGTCATCGAGGTGAGCATCACGGGACGCAAACGCTGTGCACCCGTGCGCAGCGCAGCCTCGAGCGGCGACATCCCTTCGCGTTTGAGATCGTTATAGGTGTCGATCAGCACGATGTTGTTGTTCACGACGATCCCCGCAAGCGCGATCACGCCGATCCCGCCCATCACGATCCCGAACGGACGACCCGTGACCATAAGGCCGACCAGAACACCCGCCACCGAGAAGATGATCGCCGACATCACAACGAACGCCTGATAGAAGTTGTTGAACTGGATCAGCAGGATCACGAACATCAGCAAAATCGCAGTGATAAAGGCCCCGACGAGAAAGATCATCGACTCCTGTTGGTCCTCGGCTTCGCCGCCGAAAACCACGCCCATGCCTTCGGGCATTTCAATCTCGTCGATAGCAGCTTTAAGCGCCAGAACTTGATCGTTCACAAGAACGCCGGGGGCGACACCCGCTTCGATGCTTGTAATCCGCTTCTGATCGATACGCGTCACGGTGCCCGTGCGCGGGCTCGGCTCGAAGGTTACAAAGTTCGAAATCGGAACAAGCCCAGCACTCGTCGGCACGCGCAGCGATTGCAGCTCGCCAATGGTGCGGTCGCCCGAGGGGAAGCGGACACGAATATCCACCGATCCATCAGCGTCATCAGGACGATAGTCGGCGACCGTGATCCCTTGGGTCAAAAGCTGGACCGCCTGACCAAGTGTCGAGATGTCCGCGCCGAAACGCGCGGCCTCCGAACGGTTGACCGAAATCCGCCATTCCACACCCGGAAGAGGACGCGAGTCGACCACATCGGTAAAGCCGCCGATGGTTTCCATCGCCTCGACGATCTTTTGGACGACCTCGTTCTGCACTTCGGTCGGTCCACCCTGAACGCGGAGCGAAATCGGCTTACCGCTCGAAGGGCCGCTGGCCGCATTCTGGACCTGCACTTCGATGCCGGGAATATCGGCCATCTCCTGACGGATCTGCTCGTTGATGATGTCCGCCTTGCGACGCGTATCCCAATCAGTGAATTCGAGCTGGATCGTGCCGATAAGGTCGGGACCTGCATCTCGGCTTCCACCCGAACGGGCATAAACCGATGCGATCTCGTCATAATTGAAGAGACGCTCCTCCACCTGACGGATCAAGGCGTCCTTCTCATAGATCGAGAAGTTATCACGGGCGCGCACCTGAACCTGAGCGAAATCGGGCTCCACAGAGGGGAAGAAGCTCACACCGTTGCCGAAAGTGCCATAAAGATTAAACGCCGAGAAAAGCATGAACACTGTGGCGATCAAGGTCGTCACGGGGCGCAGAATGGCCCAGTGCAGCACGCGCACATAGAGCCCTGTCCAGCCCTTCATCGCGCGCGGATCACCTTTTTCAGCGGCATAGAGCGCGAATTTGTCTTTCTTGGACTGCGGCGGACGCTTGCCGATCACCCCGCCGACAACGGGGATAAAGATCAGCGCCATGAACAAGGATGCCGTCAGCGTCAGGATCACTGTGATCGGCAAATATTTCATGAATTCGCCCACAACCCCGTTCCAGAACAGGAGCGGAAAGAACACGCTGAGCGTTGTGGCAGCCGAAGCGATGATCGGCCAAGCCATGCGCTTGGCGGCGGCGGAATAGGCTTCCTTGGGCGTGAACCCGTCCTGAAGTTTGCGATCGGCGTATTCGGTCGTCACGATCGCGCCGTCAACAAGCATACCGACCACAAGGATCAGAGCGAAAAGCACCACGATGTTCATCGTGTATCCCATGATCCAGATCGCGGCGACGCCCGCAAGGAACGCCCCCGGAATCGAGAGACCGACAAGGATCGCAGAGCGGATACCAAGCGACCAAACCACCACGATCATCACAAGAATGATTGCCGCAATCACGTTGGCCTCAAGATCGCTGAGCATGGATTTCACCTGCTCGCTTTCATCCTGCATATAGCGGACTGTCACACTCTCGGGCCATTCTTTCGAGGCTTCCTCGACCAGTGCGCGCACTTCTTGCACCGTTTCGATGATGTTCGAGCCAGAACGCTTTTTGACCTCGAGAGCAAGCGCGGGTTGGCCGTTGATACGGGCAAATCCGCTCGGGTCCTCAAACGTGCGGCGCACCGTGGCGACATCGGCAAAGGTCACGACCGTATCCCCGCGCACCTTCACGGGAAGCGCCATCACGTCGCTGATGTCCTCGATAAGTCCGGGCACCTTGAGCACGACGCGCCCTGCGCCGTTTTCGATCGCGCCGGCGGCAATAAGACTGTTGTTGCGGCTGATCTGACCGATCAACTCTTCAAAGGAAATGCCATAGGTCTCGAATGCGGTCGGTTCGATGAGCACTTCAAGAAGCTCGACGCGCTCGCCGCCGATATCCACCTCGAGAACGCCCTCGAGCGCTTCGAATTTATCCTTGAGGTCGTTCGCGATCTTGTTGAGCGTCCGTTCGGGGACAGGGCCCGACAGAATGGCGGTCAGGATCGGGAAAAGCGCCGTGTTGATCTCGGTCACGGTCGGGTCGGTCGCATCCTGCGGAAGATCGTTCTTGGCCCGATCGACTGCGTCGCGCACGTTCTTGAGGGCCTCTTCGGAATCAAAGCCTGCTTCAAACTCGAGCTGGACGCTGGCATGGCCCTCGCTCCCCGTGCCGGTGATCTTTTTCAGACCCGAAATAGAGCTGAGTTCCGTCTCCAACGGCTCCACAAGCAAACGCTCGCTGTCTTCGGGCGAAATCCCGTCGATCGACGTCGAAACATAGATAATCGGGATCGGCACTTCGGGAGCCGATTCCTTGGGGATGGACACGTAAGACAAAGCGCCAACGGCCAGAATCGCGATCAGCGTCAGAAAGACAACGCGGGTTCGGCTAAATGCAGCGTCAATCAGTCCGTTCATTACGCGCCCTCTCCTTCAGCGACGATCGGTTTGACCGTTTCGCCATCATTTACAAAGGCTTGACCAATGGTAATGAGGTTGATGCTCTCGGGAAGACCCGAAACCCAGATGCCGTCGGTCTGCGCCTGAACGATGCTCACCTCGTGGAATTCGACCTTGTTGTCGGCGTCGACCGCCTTCACCCCGAGCGTTCCTTCGGTATCGAGCGACAGGATCGCGGGCGACACGAAATGCGCCATCAATTCGCCTGTCGAGATTTTGACCTGAGCCGATACGCCTGCGGGGATAAGACCGTCTTCGTTGGCAATCTCGATCTCGGCGGCAAAGGTGCGCGTCGAAGCATCGGCGCTGCTGCCGATAAAGTTCACACGGCCTTCGACTTCCTCACCCGTGATGAGGCTCACAGTGGCAAGCTGGCCGACCTTGATCTTGGAACGCGATTGCTGCGGGATCTGGATCGTGACGGTCAAGGGCATGTTGTCGACGATGCGCGCAACTTGCGAGCCTGCGGACACAAACTCGCCCTCGTTGATGTCAAGCTCTTCAAGACGGCCGGCAAAAGGCGCTTTGACCTCGGCATTGGACACCGCATCCTCGGCAGAGACCAGATTCGCTTCCGCCGAAGCAAGACCAGCCTTGGCGGCCGTCACGCGATCCGCCGTGGCGATGCCGCGTTGCTGAAGCTCGAGCGCATTGTCGTATTCGCGCTGTGCCTGCACAAGGCTCTCTTGCGCACGAACAAGATTCGCCTGCGCCGTGGCGGTATCAAAGCGGGCGATGACCTGATCGCGCTCCACCATATCCCCCTTGGAGACCAGAAGTTCGGCGATATCTCCCGACAAGCCGACCCGCAGGATGGTGTCACGATCGGGCACGGCCTGACCTTCTGCGGTAAAGACCTCGGGCACGAGCGAAGCGGTAGAGCTCTCGACCGCCACACTCACAAGGCTGACATCGACGGGCGCCTTGTCGGGCTCGGCCTGCGTTGCAGGGGCGATAAAGCCGCTGCCCATCCAGCCGACGATGGCAAGGGTCAAACCACTGGCCAACCATTTGGAGCGTGACGCCCCTTTGTCGGTTTCAAAGTTGAGCACCTGAGGCTGGTCTTCCGTCTTAGTCATTTTTCAATTCTCCCCGCTCGAAGCGTTCGGCCTCGGCATCATTCTTCGCTTTGCATGCGCAAATCGTCACAAGAGCGCGGTCCACACTCTCTATCAGTCCTATGTAAAAATCTTTAAAGCCGCTGAGCCGATCCCGAATATCCGGTCGTGCGGTCGGCACGAGATCGAGGGTCTCACCGATTTCTCGCTGGGCCAACTCGGCGCGCGTTTTGACGCCCCGCAGCATGTTGGCATGTGCGTCCTCGGCGACGATGAAAAAATCGCCGCGTTTGCCGTGAACGCCCATACGGCGGATGAGCCCCCGCTCTTCAAGAAGACGCACCGAGGCACTCACACTTCCGCGGCTCACATCAAGATAGGTCGCAAGATCGCCAAAGCTGATCGGACGGGCGTCGAAAATCAACACACCAAGAACCCGCCCGGCAATCCGAGGAAGGTTTTCCCGCTGTGCAATCATTCCCATTTTTTCGATAAAGTCCTCGCGCGCGGCGCGGACATCATCCTCTACCGATACCATCGGCTCAGTCCTTTTCTGCATCGGCATTGGATATAGATGCTGCAGGCGCAAAGTCCAGAGTGTTCAGTAAAAACTGAACAAAAAAATGTAAATTCGCGAAAATACGTTACGCAACGGCCACTTACAACGCATCCGGACCTGCCCGAGTCAAATATTTCACTCGATTTGACGGATTGGCTGTGAAAATTTTTACAAAAAAATTCTGTTAACGACAGAACTTGCGCTTAACTTCACAAATTTTCATGTAATAACACTTTTGTGACGAAGGGGAGATCGTCAAAGATTTTTCAAGTGGGGAGGCTACCCGATGACCGACAAGACCTATGCGCCGAGTGCGGCGTTTTCTGCTGGGGCGCATGCCGATAAGGCGAAGTATGAGGCGATGTATGCGGCTTCCGTGTCCGATCCCGAAGGGTTCTGGGGCGCCGAAGGCAAGCGTCTGGACTGGATCAAGCCCTATACCAAGGTCAAGAACACCACCTTCGAGCACGGCAAGGTCGACATCAAATGGTTCGAGGACGGCGTTCTGAACGTTGCCTACAACTGCATCGACCGCCATCTTGCGACCCGCGGCGAGCAGACGGCGATCATCTTCGAGCCCGACAACCCCGATGATCCCGCCCAATACATCACCTACAACGAGCTTTCGGACAAGGTGAACCGCTTTGCCAACGTTCTTCTGTCCCAAGGCGTGATGCGCGGCGACCGCGTGGTGATCTATCTTCCGATGATCCCCGAGGCCGCCTATGCCATGCTCGCCTGTGCCCGCATCGGCGCGATCCACTCGATCGTCTTTGCAGGCTTCTCTCCCGATGCTCTGGCCAACCGCATCAACGATTCCGAAGCCAAGGTCGTCATCACCGCCGACACCGCCCCGCGCGGCGGCCGCCGCACCGCGCTCAAGGCCAACACCGATGCCGCATTGCTGCATTGCTCGGACAAGGTGCGCTGCCTCGTGGTCAAGCACACAGGCGACCAGACCACCTGGATCGACGGCCGCGATGTCGACGTCAAGGCGCTGATGGAAACCGCCGCGCCCGACTGCCCGCCCCGTCCGATGAACGCCGAAGATCCGCTCTTCGTCCTTTACACCTCGGGCTCCACCGGCAAGCCCAAGGGCGTCGTCCATTCCTCGGGCGGCTATCTGCTGTATGCGGCGATGACCCATCAATACACCTTCGATTACCACGAGGGCGACATCTACTGGTGCACCGCCGATGTGGGCTGGGTCACCGGTCACTCCTATATCGTCTACGGCCCGCTCGCCAACGGCGGCACCTCGCTCATGTTCGAAGGCGTGCCCACCTATCCCGACGCAGGCCGCTTCTGGGCCGTCTGCGAAAAGCACAAGGTGAACCAGTTCTACACCGCCCCCACCGCGATCCGCTCGCTCATGGGTCAGGGCAAGGAATGGGTCGAGAAATACGATCTCTCCTCGATCAAGGTGCTCGGCACCGTCGGCGAGCCGATCAACCCCGAGGCCTGGAACTGGTATAACGATGTGGTCGGCAAGGGCCGCGCCCCCATCGTCGACACCTGGTGGCAGACCGAAACGGGCGGCCATATGCTCACCCCGCTTCCGGGCGCCACCGCGACCAAGCCGGGGTCGGCCACCCTGCCCTTCTTCGGCGTGCAGCCCGTGCTTCTCGACCCCGTCACGGGCAAGGAAATCACCGAGACCGCAGCCGAGGGCGTTCTGGCGATCAAGGACAGCTGGCCCGGCCAGATGCGCACCGTCTGGGGCGACCACGAGCGCTTCATGCAGACCTACTTCAGCGACTTCAAAGGCTATTACTTCACAGGTGACGGCTGCCGCCGCGATGCGGACGGCTATTACTGGATCACCGGCCGCGTCGATGACGTGATCAACGTCTCGGGCCACCGCATGGGCACCGCCGAGGTTGAAAGCGCCCTCGTCGCCCACGCCAAGGTCGCCGAAGCCGCCGTCGTGGGCTTCCCCCATGACATCAAGGGTCAGGGCATCTACGCCTATGTCACCTTGATGAACGGCGAAGAGCCTTCGGACGCGCTGCGCGCAGAGCTCGAAAAATGGGTCCGCACCGAAATCGGCCCCATCGCCAAGCCCGACTTCATCCAATGGGCCCCAGGCCTGCCCAAAACCCGCTCCGGCAAAATCATGCGCCGCATCCTGCGCAAAATCGCCGAGAACGACACAGGCAGCCTCGGCGACACATCAACACTCGCCGACCCGTCCGTCGTCGAAGAACTTATTGCTAATTCGCTGTATAATACGGCAAAGTGAATTTGATCGCCGTTCAAATCAGCGAACGGCGGCCAAGAACCCTGGGAACTCAGGGAAGGGAGGCAGATGTGGGAGCATCTGTCTGGAGGGGCAGGCCAGCACGCTGGTTGCTCGTTTTAACGGGAGGAAACCGCAATGTCGGATAACTCGAATAAAAACGCCTATTGGGCGGCGAATATGCGGATCATCAAGATCTTTCTTGTGATCTGGTTTATCTGCTCGTTCGGATTTGGAATTCTACTTCGCCCGCTCCTGTCGGGCATCGCCGTTGGTGGCACAGACCTTGGCTTCTGGTTCGCCCAGCAAGGTTCGATCCTCGTCTTCCTCGTGCTCATTTTTGCTTATGCCTCGCGCATGAACAAACTTGATCGCGAGCACGGCGTAGATGAATAAGGGAGGCATCAATGGATCAGTTTACCCTTAACCTTCTGATCGTAGGCGCGACCTTTGCGCTCTACATCGGGATCGCAATCTGGGCGCGTGCAGGCACGACCTCGGAATTCTATGCAGCCGGTCGCGGCGTGAACCCCATCATGAACGGTATGGCAACCGGTGCAGACTGGATGTCGGCCGCGTCGTTCATCTCGATGGCGGGTATCATCGCTTTCGGTGGCTACGACACCTCGGCCTACCTCATGGGTTGGACCGGCGGCTATGTGCTTCTGGCGATGCTTCTTGCGCCCTATCTGCGCAAGTTCGGCAAATACACCGTGCCTGAATTCATCGGCGACCGCTTCTACTCGGGCAGCGCCCGTATGGTGGCCGTGGTCTGTCTCATCGTGGCTTCGGTCACCTATGTGATCGGCCAGATGACCGGCGTCGGCGTTGCTTTCTCGCGCTTCCTCGAAGTGTCGAACGCAACGGGCCTCTACATCGGTGCAGCCATCGTGTTCCTCTACGCCGTTCTCGGCGGCATGAAGGGCATCACCTATACCCAGGTTGCACAGTATGTCGTTCTGATCATCGCTTACACCATTCCGGCGGTCTTCATTTCGCTCCAGCTCACCGGCAATCCGATCCCTGCTCTCGGTCTCTTCTCCGAGCACACCGCATCGGGCCAGCCGCTTCTGACCACGCTCGAAGGTCTCCTGTCCGACCTCGGCTTTGCGACCTATACCGAACAGCATGACACCACGCTGAACATGTTCCTGTTCACCGTTTCGCTCATGATCGGTACCGCAGGTCTGCCGCACGTTATCGTTCGCTTCTTCACGGTTCCGACCGTCAAGGACGCACGTTCGTCGGCCGGTTGGGCGCTCGTGTTCATCGCGCTTCTCTACCTCACCGCTCCGGCAGTGGGTGCAATGGCGCGTCTGAACCTGATCACCACCTTCTACCCGAACGGCACCGCCGAAGCTCCGCTGTCGCTGGACGAAATCCAGAACAACGAAGCCCTCGACTGGGTCCGTAACTGGGAAAAGACCGGTCTTCTCAAGTTTGACGACAAGAACGGCGACGGCAACATCGCTTATGTCGCAAACGGCGAAGCCAACGAACTCACCGTAAACCGCGACATCATCGTGCTTGCCAACCCTGAAATCGCACAGCTTCCGGGCTGGGTGATCGCTCTGGTGGCCGCTGGTGGTCTTGCTGCAGCACTTTCGACCGCTGCGGGTCTTCTGATGGCGATTGCGTCCGCTGTGTCGCATGACCTCATCAAAGGCCAGCTGAACCCGAACATCTCGGAAAAAGGCGAACTTCTTGCGGCTCGTATCGCAATGGGCGTTGCCATCGCGGTTGCAACCTACCTCGGCCTCAACCCTCCGGGCTTCGCCGCTCAGACCGTTGCTCTCGCATTCGGCCTCGCAGCAGCGTCGATCTTCCCGGCACTGATGATGGGCATCTTCTCGAAGCGCATCAACAACAAGGGCGCGGTTGCAGGCATGGTCGCAGGTCTGATCGTGACGATCGTCTACATCTTCCTGCACAAGGGTTGGTTCTTCATTCCGGACACCAACAGCTTCACCGATGCTGATCCGCTGCTTCTCTCGATCAAGTCGACTTCGTTCGGCGCGGTCGGTGCACTGATCAACTTCATTGTTGCCTACCTTGTCTCGAACGCAACCGACGAAGTTCCGGCGGACGTTCAGGAGCTTGTCGAAAGCATCCGCATCCCCCGTGGTGCAGGCTCTGCCGTAGACCACTAAGATTAAACGGTCTGGCCTTCGGGTCAGCCTCGTTCCATACTACCGAAGTGGGCCCTAGGGCCCGCTTCACTCACGGAACGGAGGCTAAAGTTGGGTGACACCCCTCTCGATATCGGTCGCTTTCTCAGAAGCACCCACCCCTATGATCTCCTTGATCCGAAAAAACTTTCCCCGATCGAAAAAAACTTCGAGCATTTGACGCTCGGGTCTGGCGTGACCGTCTTTTCCTCGGGCGATGTCTGCGAATTCATCTACCTGATCGAAGAAGGCACGGTCGAGATTTCCGACAGCCACGGTGCCCTTGTTTCGATCCTTCAGCCGCGCAACCATTTCGGCGAGCGGGGCGCGCTGCGGGACGGGATCGCCGTCACCACGGCCAAAACCTCGTCTCAGGCCTCGCTCTTGCGCATTCCGCGCGCGTTCTTCCTCAAGATGCTCTCCGAGCATGAAACGCTGGCCCGCTATTTCCGCCGCGGCCAACCGCGCCAGAACCAGCTCGGCGGTCTGACAACCCTGCCCGTAAGCGAGCTGACCAAACGCACCCCGATCACCTGCGCCTCAGACACAAGCATCGCGAGCGCCGCGCGGCTCATGCGGGACCAGAAGATTTCCTGTCTCGGGATCGAGGATAACGGCGTTCTCGTCGGCATTCTGACCATCCGTGATCTGACCAACCGCGTTCTGGCCGAAGGGCGCGATCCCTCGGGCCCCGTGAGCGAGGTGATGACACCAAAGCCCGTGACGCTGCCGCCCGCCTCGCTGGGTTCGGACGTGCTCCACGCGATGGTCGAAAAGAACATCTCGCATCTGCCCATCGTCGAAGGCACAAAACTGGTCGGCATCGTCACCCAAAGCGATCTCACCCGCCACCAAGCCGCAAGCCAGAGCCAGATCGTCGCCGACCTCGGCGCCTCTGAAACCGTCGAAGAACTGGCCCATTCGACCAAGCGCCTGCCCGAGCTTTTGGTGCAACTCGTCGGCGCCCATCTCGCCCATGATGTCGTAACCCGCAAAATCACCGATGTCGCCGACATCGTGACCCGCCGTCTTGTCAAACTCGCCGAAGCCGAATTCGGCCCCGCCCCCGTGCCCTTCTGTTGGGCCGCTTGCGGAAGTCAGGGTCGCCGCGAACAGACGGGCGTCTCGGATCAAGACAATTGTCTCATCATCGACGATAGCGCCACTGCGGACGACATGGTCTATTTCCAGAAGCTCGCGAAATTCGTGAGCGACGGTCTCAATGCTTGTGGCTATGTCTATTGTCCGGGCGACATGATGGCGACCGCCAAGCGCTGGCAACAGCCGCTCTCGGTCTGGCTCGGTTATTTCCGCAAATGGATCGCCACGCCCGACCCCGAAGCGCAAATGCTCGCTTCGGTCATGTTCGACCTGCGTCCCATCGCAGGGGACAGCACGCTCTTTGATCGGCTCCAAAGCGAAGGCCTCGCTGCCGCCGCCAAGAACTCGATCTTTGTCTCGCATATGATCGGCAACTCGCTGACCCACACGCCGCCGCTTTCCCTTCTTCGCGGCTTTGCAACGATCAAATCGGGCGAGCACCGCAATCAGCTCGATCTCAAGATGAACGGCGTTGTGCCTGTGGTGGACATCGGCCGCATCTACGCACTCAAAGGCAAACTCGCCGCCGTAAACACGCGCGCCCGCCTTGATGCCGCGGTCGAGACGGGCCTTCTGTCAAGCTCGGGCGGCCGTGACCTCATCGCCGCCTATGACACCATCGCCACCGTGCGGCTCGAACATCAGGCCAACCAGATCCGGCGCGGCGAAAAACCCGACAACTTCCTCTCGCCCTCAAGCCTTCCCGCTTTCGAGAGAAGTCACCTGCGCGACGCCTTCGTTGTGGTGCGCTCGCTTCAATCCACGCTCGGCGCATCCGTCGTCAGATAAGGACCCCCCATGCTCTTTGATCTCATCGCAACGATTGTTGTCGGCGTCGGTGTCTCGGGTATCGTGATCGGTATCAACAAACTCTCGGGGAGCAGGTTCCCCAAATGGCTCACGCCGATGTGTGTCGGCCTCTCGATGATCGGCTTTACGATCTTCAATGAATACGCATGGTTCAGAAATACCGAACTCAATCTCCCCGAAAACACCGTGGTCGCTCAAAAGATCGAAGAGAGCAAATTCTATCGGCCTTGGACCTATATCTGGCCGCAAACCTCGCGGTTTATCGCGCTTGCGGACATCCAGAGCGTCTCGGCCGACACGGTCTCGGCGGGGATCATCCTTGTGACCCGCTGGCAAAATGCGCTCGAAATTCCGGCTGTCTTCGACTGTGCCGGAGCGCGCCGCGCCGATTTCCCGCTCGGTCTTCCGCAGGACATCCAAGCCGCCTTGCCCAAGGCCGAATGGATCGCTCTTTCGGCCGACGATCCGCTCCTGACCACGGCCTGCCGGACCTGAAAGGAACCGTTATGCGCATCTTGATCGCGTCCAGCCACGAAGCCTTGGCCCACGCTGTCGGAGAAATCTTCGAGATCGAGGGATATGCGCACGACTGGCAAAAAGACCCTGATCAAGCCTTGGCCTTCCTTGCGTCGGACGCCTTCGACGTGTTTCTGGTCGATCACGAGATCGGCGCCGTGCGCGGCGCGACCTTGGCGCAAGAGGCCCGCGAGGCGCATCCCAAAGACCTCCGCATCGTGCTCATGGCGCGCCACGCCGACATCGGCACCCGCACACGCGTCGAATCCACCAAGCTCGACGCGCTTCTGGCCAAACCTTTTGACCGAAGCGCCCTCCTCGCCGCTGTGACAGGAGAGGCCCGATCATGAACACCCCGCGTCATATCCGTCTTCGCATTTTCGGCTGGTTCGCAGCGCTCCTGATCGGTGCCCTCGCCGCGCTTGCCGCGGGCCTCTGGGTCGGCACCGCCAAAGGCTCGGGCGGGGCGGACAGTCTCCTGCTCGGGGGTCTGGTTGCGGGTTTTCTGCTCGTCGGGCTTGTGACATGGGTCTGGATGTCGATCGACAAATCCTTTGCCCAGCCCCTCCACCGCCTCTCCTCTGCCCTTCGGGCTCAGGCACAATCAAGCGACGCCGCCTTCCCCGTCGAAGCGTTTTACGGTCTAGGCGATGTCGCGGCGGCAAGCGACACGCTGCGACAGGCCCTCGCCGCCACACGAACCGCACTCACCGAGTCCGTTTCCGCCGAAACGAGCCAGATTCTCGCCGAGCGTGCGAGCCTGTCGAACCTCATGGCCGACCTGCCCTTCGGCGTTGTCCTTTGCTCGGGCCTGCATCATATCGCCCTTTACAACAGACAGGCCGACGTTCTTCTCGACACCGCCCATGCGCCGGGACTTGACCATTCCATCTTCGACTATGTCGAAGCCGCCCCGATTCAGGCCGCCTATGACCGCCTTCTGGACGACAAAGAGCTTCACCAAACCCATCTTTTCCTCACCGCACTCGAAGATTCGCGCCCGCTGATCGCCCAGATGCGCCTTGTCCATCTTCCCGCAGAACAGGACGTGCGCCCCGCCTATATCCTGACGCTTCGGCCCCAGCGAAACATCGAAACAATCGAGGACAACGACGCCCTCTCGTTGCGCACCGCCGATCTGTTGCTCAACGGTCTTCCCACGACATCGCTGCGCCGCCGTCCGCCGCTTCCGCTTCTCGAACCCGAGGACGTGCGCGCCATCGACCTCACCCGCCAGATCGCCTCGCGGTTTCCTGCCACCGAAATCTCCGCCGATTGCGTCGAGGTGGACAAACTCGAAACGATCCCCGCACTTGTCGTGCCGCTCGCTTGCAAGATGCTCGACAAGCTTCACCGCGAATTTCAGGCCAACACCCTCTCGGTGCTGATCACTCCCGTCGACGATGAACGCGCCTCTCTCATCATCGGCTGGAGCGGCCAGAGCATGCGTCCGCGCGATCTCGACCGCTGCCTTGATGAAATCTGCATGCCCGATCCAAAGCTTTCAGGTGGCGAAATTCTCGAAATTCTCCAGACCGACGCATGGACAGAGGTTGCCCCCTTTGGCCGTCACCTGATCAAACTGCCGCTGCGCCGTGCGCCATCGGAACGTGCAGCCCCCGCCTCGCCCAAGCGGCTGACCTATAATCTCGATCTGATGGTGAAAACACCCGCCCCCGATGTCTCGAGCGCGGATCTCACATCCCTGAGCTATGTCGTCTTCGACACCGAAACCACTGGGCTCGAACCCGACAAAGGCGACGAGATCTGCCAGATCGCAGCGCTAAGGATTGTCGGCGGCGCGGTCATCGAGAACGAAAAGCTCGACCTTCTCGTGAATCCGGGACGCAGCATCCCCGCCAGCGCGACCAAGATCCACCATATCACCAACGAAATGGTGAAATCCGCCCCCGACATCCGCCGCGCAGGCTCGAACTTCCACAGCTTCGCGCGCGGCGCGGTGCTCGTCGCACATAACGCGCCCTTCGATCTGGCCTTCTTGCGCAAGCACCAGAACGATATCGGCCACGCGTTCGACAATCCCGTGATCGACACCGTGCTCCTGTCGGCCATCCTCTTCGGTCAGGACGAAGTGCATACCCTAGACGCCATTTGCGAGCGCTTGGGAATCACCATCCAGCCAGAGTTGCGTCACACCGCCATGGGCGACACCGACGCCACGGCTCAGGTGTTTCTCAAGATGATGGAGATGTGCCGCGCCCGCGGATTGACTACTTTCGAGCAGCTTCGCACTGAAATGCGCAAACATGGTAGACTGGTAAAAGATTTAAATATCTAAATGAAAAGAGGCGAGTGACTTCTCGCATAGTCGACCTATCCTTGATTTGTGCCAAGTAAGATTACAGTTTTGTGTTGTAGGTGGTAGGTTGATGAGCCCGAACCTTACAGTGCTGAAATGACCGCAAGCGAAACAAAATCGAATATCCGGTCGCATCGAGAGATTCTTCTCGATGATTTTGCCGTGTCACGACTGCACCGTGTGCGCCGTGCAATCGGTCTTAACCCTCTGGGCACAATGCTTTTCTATGTGCCGATCGTTCTGCTCTGGACCGCGTCCATGAGTTATGGCGCGATGATCCATGGAACCAATACCTTTGCGGTCCAATATACGCCCAACATCGCACTCTATTGCGGGGCGATCGGCTTGTTGGTTTTCCCGCGGCGCTATGTCTGGATGCCGCTGCTGACCCAGTTTGCGATGATGATTGTGCCCATGGTGCTCCCCTTTGCGGCAACCCCCGAGTGGCGCGATGTGATCTTTGTGGCGCCGGGAACCTTCTTGCTCTTCACGGTCGTCAATCTCGGGGTAAGTATCGCGGTCGGACTTCTCACCGCCGCCAGCTATCGCATCGTGCGCAAAAAGTTGGAGCCCTTTACCTCCGACCTCTTGCTTGTGCTCTTCATCGAAGTGGCCTTTGTCTCAATTCTGATCATCTTGGCATTCTTGATCGCCGCCTATGCGCAAACCCTCAGCCAAGAGATGCGCGCCTATCTCGGATTTGACGACGATTACCTCACGCTCGCAATCAAGCGCATCCTGCGCGGCGGCGTGGTGATCGGAGCATTCCTTCTAGCCACCATGAGCAGCGTCTACCTGAGCGATCTCAAGTATATCGGGCTTTCTCTCGGTTCGTTCGGACTGCTCGCACTGGCGCGACATTACGGTTTTTATGCCTATGAAATGATGGACGCCTCGGCGCTCTGCATCATCCTTGCGATCTTCTTGCCGAGCCGCATCGCAACACTGTCCCTAGCAGCGGGGGTCGCGCTTTATGCCGCAACCACAGGCGCGTTCCTCGAAGATGCGGTGCCCGCGGACTGGAACGAACTGGTCCTAGAACTCTATTCCATCGCCGTGCTGCAGCTGGCGGTTCTCTTTGTCGCGCGCAAGGCCGCGCGCGATCACATCGATCAGGAAAAGAGCCTCGCGATCCGACGTCTCGATGCCGCGCGCGACTTTGCCGACGTCGGTGTGTTTGTGCTCAATCTGCGCTCCCAGACGATCCAGCTTGATCAAACGGGACGCCGTATCCTCGGCATCATGCAGGAAACGACACCGTTCCTGAACGTGTTCCATCAGATCGAACCCCGAGACCGCGAATTGATCCGCGACATCCGCGTCGATCCCAAAGGCAGCACCGAAGATTGCACCATTCGGATAAAACGTCCCGACGGCGAAATCCGAACCATCCACATCTTTATCTGGGGTGAACGCGCCGAGTCGGGGGCCACTCTGGCCTATGGCCTCGTGCTCGACGTTACCGAGCAGCAAAAACAGGAAGACGCCCTGCGCGAAACCCTCTCCGCTCTTTCGGAAAAAGACGAGAAACAGCGCCGCATGTTCTCGATCATCTCCCACGAAATTCGCACCCCCGCCTCGGTCATCGCCCTTTTGATCGAGGATCTGTCGACCACGAAAAACACCTATCGCATCCAGAACCAGCTGCGCGAAGCCTCGGATCAGCTCCTGAACGTGCTGACAGACATGCGTCAGGCCGTGAACCCAGAGCAGAACCTGCCTATCAATCGGGGGCCCTATAGCCCTGTGTATCTCGTGGAGAATGTCCGCAACACCTACAGCGCTCTGGCCGAACATCACGGGATGCGAATCGTGCAATCGCTGGACGCGGGCGCCGAAGCGCTCCGGATCGGGGACAGCAACCGCATCAAGCAGCTTTTGGGCAATCTCGTGCGCAATGCGCTGATCCATTCGCGCGGCACCATGGTCGAGATTTCCTTCACCCAAGGCACCGACGACCAAGGCAACCCAAGCGCCATCTGGACCGTGTCCGACGACGGTGTAGGCATCGCACCCAATGAGGTCGACCGCCTTTTCGAGCCGTTTGAACGCGGCAGCGCAGACCCACGCACGCAAGCAGACGGGAGCGGCCTCGGCCTCTATATCGTGAAATCCGCTGTCGAGCTCTTGGGCGGCAAGATCGAATATGTCCCGAGCCGCAAGGGTGCAACCTATCGCTTCTGCATCCCCGATCCTCTTGCCGATCCCGCCCTCGCCGCGCCGCGCGACATCGGCGAGATTGCCAACGCCTTCCCAAGCAAGTCCATCGTCTTCGCCGAAGACAACGAACTTGTGGCAGAGGTGACGATCAACCGTCTCAAGAAACATTTCGCCGAAGTCCGTCATGCCAAGAACGGACGCATCGCCCTTGAGATGATCCGCGACAATCCCCCTGATCTGGTCATCACCGATCTTTTCATGCCCGAAATGGAAGGCGACGAATTGATCCTTGCGCTTCGGGCCGAAGGCTTCGACTTCCCCGTCGTCGGCCTCACCGCCGCGGCGGTCGGCAATGACATGGAGCGGTTCCGCAATTCAGGCGCGG